>JAUXSZ010000249.1 GCA_030679635.1 Sulfuricurvum sp.
TTATCTTCAAGGTGAAGCAGGTGAGCGTCGGATTAAAGTGAATGCTCACAATGTTGAGATTGAAGAATTGGGAAGAAGCAGTACCAAAGAAAATCGCACATTGGTTTTGAATATTGACATGCGTTTACAAAATTATATCAACTTCATTTTTGAAAACAAGGTAGGTGCCATTGTTGTTATGGATACAAAGGGTGCTATCTATGCGGCTGGAAGTTTTCCTGAATACGATTTAAATGCATTTGTTGAGGGGATAAGCACTGAGCAGTGGAATTATTTGATCAACAGCGTGGATGCCCCTTTTACCAATAAAATTATCAACGGATTGTATCCTCCCGGATCTACGATTAAGACAGGGCTTGGACTTATTTATGTATCTTCCGGCATCCTAAATGAAGACTCCCATGTGGATTGTACAGGGTCATTTAGACTGGGGAATCGCTCGTTTCGATGTTGGCGTAAAACGGGACATGGCGGCGGTGTCAGTGTCGAAAAAGCGATCGCTCAAAGCTGTGATGATTATTTTTATAAGGGAAGTTTGACTATTGGTATTGAGCGGATGGCTCGCGGATTAAATCGGATGGGAATGGGTGTCAAAAGCAATATTGATCTCCCGAACGAATTTATAGGGACAGTTCCCAGTCGTCAGTGGAAAAAAGAAAAATTCAAACAGCCTTGGTATCGTGGTGAAACCCTCAACACGGCGATCGGTCAAGGTGACTATCTGGCGACACCTATGCAAATTGCACAATATACGGCATTAATGGCGACGGGGAAATTGCCTGTTCCTCATATAGCGTACAAAATAGGTTCTAAAATTTATAATCCTAAAGCGCGTGATGTTCTCACAAAAGTAGAGAAGCAAAAACTGCCAATAATACAACGTGCGATGCGTGAGGTTTGCAATGATCCACGGGGAACGGCAAAAGCCTATGTCTCTACACGATTTCCTATCGCTGGAAAAACGGGTACCGCGCAAACGACGGGGATCGGTCAAAGTGTTAAAAATCGTCAAAGTGAATACAGTATGGAGTATTTAAAACGTTCCCATGCATGGTTTACGACGTATGGCCCAGCGGACACTCCACAGTTTGTCGTGACGGTTTTGGTGGAGCATGGGGGACATGGGGGAGAAGCAACAGGTGGAATCGTTTCTGGGATTTATAATAAGTTGCAAGAGCTAGGGTACATAAAACTAGCCCCACCAAAAGATTCTAATCTAACCCTTGGGTCCGTACAATAAGACTAAGTGGGAGATTGAACTCTCGGACGACTCGCTCTTCTTCTACACGCATTTCACCGCAATCGGCTTCATGATCCATCCCCAGCAGGTGAAGCATCCCATGGATGAAGAGTAAAGAGAGCTCATCATTTTGCGTGTGCCCTAGAACCTTTGCAACTTCATCAACCTTATCCACACTGATAATAATAGTTCCCAAAGGTGCACCGGGAAACGGATCGTTTGGAAAACTGAGGACATCTGTGGGTTTATCGATTCCCCGAAATTCTTGGTTTATATTGGCTATCTCATCGTTAGACGTGAGAATGAGTTCAACCTCTAAAGGGGAAAGGGCTGAAGCGATGGCTTCGAGTTTGGTAAAATCATAAGTTTTATCGGTTCGGTTATCTAATTCTATCATAAGAGCATTGTAGCATAAGGACACCCTTGGTACAATCACATCAAAGGGTAATAATGAAGAAAAAAGCACTGTGCATTATGAGCGGCGGAATGGATTCGACACTTGTGGCGTATATGATGAGGGCGCAAGGGTATGAGATCATTGCATTGCATTTTAATTATGGACAGCGTACGGTTGATAAAGAGCTAGAGGCATTTCGCAATATTACCGATGCATTAGGGGCTCAAGAACGCTATGAAATTGATTTGGATTTTTTTAAAACCATCGGCGCATCCGCATTGACAGATCACACGATTGATGTACCCGTGGATGGTGTGGAACCGGGTGTTCCGATCACGTATGTCCCTTTTAGAAACGGGATATTTTTGAGTATCGCGACCGCTATCGCTGAAAAAGAGGGATGCGAAGCAATCGCTATCGGTGTCGTCGAAGAGGACAGCAGCGGCTATCCCGATTGCCGTGAGTCGTTTATCGGAGCTTTTCAGAACGCTGCCAACTTGGGTACGAAAGAGAGCACCCGTATCCGGATCGAAATGCCGCTCGTCCATTTACAAAAATCGCACATTGTTCAAGAGGCATACAAACTGAATGTTCCGCTCGAATTGACATGGAGCTGTTATCAATCAGAGGTGAATGCCTGCGGAGTTTGTGATAGCTGCCGTTTGAGATTGCGCGGGTTTGAGCTCGCAGAAATAACGGACCCTATCGTGTATGATATTTGATCCACACCATTCCTCTTTTATCCACTGCCATGTAGCTACCAATAGGAATACCTACATCTCTTTGACGAAAGAAGGGGAGGTGAAAGTGAGAACACCGCTCAAAGATGAGCAGCGTATCCGTCGTCTCCTCATTGAAAAATCCGATTGGATCAATGCTAAATTAGTCATGATACGCAATGCGCCGCCCACGCATACTTTGGGGCAAACGATCTGTTTTCGCGGCGAAATTGTACCGATTGAACAACTGCCTCCGTTGCAAAAGTCTCTTGAAAAGAGCCGAAAAGCTATTGATATTAAAAAATATTACAACCGTTTTTATCATAATGAATCCTTATTGACACTTCCATCCAGGATCCGCTATTACGCGCAGAAGATGGGTTTGTCCCCCAGCGAGATACGCTATAAAAACTTGCGCCGCCGATGGGGAAGCTGTGATTCCAATGGGGTAGTGACCTTTAATGTGATGATGATGCAGTTGTCCTATCGTCATATTGATTATATTATTGTCCACGAATTGGCCCATATGCGCCATATGAACCATTCAAAAGTGTTTCATGATCTGGTACGGACTATTTTAGAAGACGAGAAACAGTTACGAAAGGAACTTAAAACGATACGGATGCACTAAAAATCGAGTTCTAACTGCCGCATAGAGGAGCGGGTAGGGTTAAGGATGCTTTTGTCGGCGCCTGCCACGAGAGCAAAATGAAACGCGTTTGTTTGCAGCAGTGTTAGAATCTCCTCCGGATATCGGTAAAAAAGGATATTTTGTACCCCTATGGTGATACTGGAACGCATCGATTCTGGGAGGAGATAGAGAATTTTTGCCCAAGATGCCTGTGCATGCAAAAAATCAATCTGTTCATCGATCAGCTCCAGAAGGGGCTCAAAAATAACCACCCGATCACTGCTCCCAAACTCTTTCGTCTCAAGTCTGGCATTGGTGAATACCGGAGTAAAATGCCCCATTTTACTAAAGCTTTTGAGCTGAAACGGGACCCGCATAAAGGTGTAAAAAAACAGAAGATGCTCTAGATAGGGGATGAAAAAGGGGGAGAGCATTTGACGTTCATAAAAGGTATCATTGTGGATGAATGAGGTTTCAAATAGAGTTTGCTCGATAATGGTGATGGTATTTTCCTGGGCACGGATGAGCTGTGAGGTTTCGATAAATATTTCAGAGTCGGTCAGTGCCGGAGAATAGAGGACGATCGATTTTTTTTCCAACGGCCATAATTTTTCCCACAACTGCTCCATGGAACCTTCTATAGGGCAAAAATTGGAAGGGGTGGATACTGCCAATGCCAAATGCAGCGTGATGGGATCACACGCATACACCAGGAGCTCTTTTTCCAAGAGATAAAAGCGAAGAAGACGCTTAAGCGCTTCATCGATGGCTGCCACTTTTATCCAAGCAACTTCCATATCCCCCATTTGTGTCGGTTTGTCAAAGAGTATTCCATACGCACCATTGGCTAACGCTTCTTGGATGTCGCCAGGGTTATAGGCGATAAAAAGAGATCCCCGCTTTACTTTGGAAACATCAAAAGCAACATTTTCAAAGAGACTGACATCGGGACTGCTGTAGAGCGTCCCCTTTGTCAGTGCGAGGATGTTTTCGAGTCTCACCCGATCACACTTCCGATAACGCGCGGTTTCTCGGGACGAATGAGAGACAAGCCATCACTGTCTTTTGCGGCAAGGAGCATCCCCTCAGAAACCATCCCCATCAGTTTCGCAGGCTTCAAGTTGGCAACGACACACACTTGCGTTCCTATGAGAGATTCGGCACTGTAATGTTCACGGATACCCGCTACGATTTGACGCAGAGTTCCTTCGCCCAAATCGACCTGGAGTTTGAGAAGTTTCGAACTTTTCGGAACCTCCTCGGCTTCAACGACCATTCCTATTTTTAACGACGTTTGAAAAAACTGATCAATGGCAATGAGCCCATCGGCTGATGGTGCCTCTGTTTTGAGACTTTTTTCTTCTTTAGGGGCTTTTGGTGCTTCTTCGATCATCGCTTTTGGCGCCTCTTGCATGAGCGGTTCGTCTACTCTAGGGAAAAGAGGGGGAACTTTTTTGATCGTAAAGAGTTGAAGAAGTTTTTTGTTGATGATCAACTCTTGATAGTTTTGGGTAGTGATTTCAAATCCAAGGGCATCGGCGATCGTAGCGGTTGTTTTTGGCATCACACCGTGCAACATAACGGATGCTTTGGCGAGTAAATTGGCGACCAAGGCTACCGTTGCGAGTGCTTCTTCATTACGCCCCTCTTTGATTTTAACCCATGGGGCATGTTCTTCGATTGCTTTGTTTCCGATGGTAAACACTTTCCACAGCTCTTCGAGATAACGGTGGAATTGCAGATCATTGAGATAGGTCTCTAAGGTTCCAAGAATGGCATGGGCATCTTCAATCTCTTTGGTGTGATATTTGAGTACATTTACGCTGTCAATGGAAAAATCAGAGTACTTTTCACTCATCCCAATGACACGATTCAGAAGATTCCCGAGATCATTGCTCAAATCAGAATTCATACGATCGATGAGGGCCCGTTGTGAAAAATCACCGTCTTGACCGAAGGGGACTTCGCGCATCATAAAGTAGCGCAAGTTTTCAACGCCGTAATGATGGGCCACTTCTCTTGGATCGACGACGTTTCCTTTTGATTTTGACATTTTTTCACCGTCACGAGTCCACCAACCGTGTGCCCCTATGCGTTTAGGAAGGGGAAGATCAAGACTCATCAAAAATGCCGGCCAGTAGATCGCGTGAAAACGTAGAATGTCTTTTCCTACCAGCTGGGTATTGGCAGGCCAGAATCCCATTTTCGCTTCGTCATGGCCGTATCCGAGGGCGGTGACGTAGTTCATCAGAGCATCGAGCCAGACGTACATCACATGTTTGTTATCATTGAGCGATGCGGGGACGGGAACACCCCACGTAAAGCTGGTTCGCGTAACAGAAAGATCGTGTAATCCCCCTTTGACAAAACTGATTACTTCATTTTTTCGAGATTTCGGGAGGATAAAGTCACTGTGCGCTTCGTAATAGTCCATGAGAGGTTGTTCGTACTTGGAGAGGCGGAAGAAATAGCTCTCCTCTTTGACAATGGTGGTGGCGCGTCCGCAATCAGGGCAGCATCCTCCGTCCATAAGTTGCGATTCAGGGAAAAAGGTTTCACAACTGACACAGTAGTTCCCCTCGTAGAAATCTTTGTAGATATCCCCTTTGGCAACCATTTTTTCAAAAGCGGCCTGTACCCCTTGCATATGTTTAGGATCGGTCGTGCGAATAAACTGATCGTAACTAATATCAAACTCATCCCATAAATTTTTGAACGTTGCACTGATCTCATCGGCAAACTGCTGAGTCGGTTTCTCTAGTTTTTTGGCAGCTTCCTCAATCTTTTGACCGTGTTCATCGGTTCCGGTGAGAAAATAGGTCTCATTCCCGACAAGACGAGAGTGACGCGCCAGTGTATCGGCAATAAAAGTCGTGTAGGCATGTCCGATATGCGCTTCGCCGTTGACATAATAAATGGGGGTAGTGATATAGTTTTTCATGTTTTATTCCTTAGATATTAAAAATCAAATCCGCCGGTCTCGCCCTTGGACATACTCTCGTAAACGGTACGGACATAGAGGGTTCGAATAGGGCATCCAATCAGCGATGGGCAATTCAAACAGCTATCAAGTGCTTTGGATGTTTGACACTCTTGCAAAGAGCGTTTTGCTTCGTCCAGCTTGACTTCATAGGGATTGTTAGTTTCGGCCATAGACATCTGCAACTACCGCGATTTCATCATTGGAGCCAAAGAAGCATGGCGTTGTATCGTGTATATGTGCGGTAACCTTTTCAAGTACTCTTCGCGTTCCGTCAATGGCGCTTCCGCCGGCCATTTCGAAAATCAATGCGAAAGGAAATACTTCAAACAATTGACGAAGTTTTCCCTCAGGCTTATCGGATGCACCCGGATAACTGAACAATCCGCCCCCCTTTAAGAGGATCTGATGCAAATCGGGAACCATTCCTCCAGAGTAGCGAAGACGATAGCCTGATGCGAAAAAGGAATCGACCATCTCTTTGTGATAAGGGGCCCAAAACTGTTGCGTCCCTCCTGGGGCATTGATCTTCCCTTTTTCATTCAAATGGATCTCTTTGACATACTCAAATGCCCCCTCTTGAAGGAGATAAAGCTTCACTTTTCCCTCATGGGCGAATACGAGCTCAACGCGCGGTCCATAAACGACGTAACACGAAGCCAGAAGTTTACTTCCTACAAATTCTCCCTCATAAATTCCGAAAATGGATCCAACACTGAG
>JAUXSZ010000254.1 GCA_030679635.1 Sulfuricurvum sp.
GAAAACATTATGGAAAAACCACTCGTCAGCGGTATTGCACTGGATAAAAATCAAGCACGTGTTTCTTTGCTGGGCGTTATTGATCGTCCGGGAATCGCATCGGATATTTTCACCCGTTTGGCAGACAACAGCGTGAACATCGATATGATTATTCAGACGCAGGGACATGATGGTAAAACCCATTTGGATTTTACCGTTCCTAGGACAGAGTTGTTAGATGCTAAAAAAGTAGTTGAGACCTTCGTCAGCGACGGTGAAATCAGTGAAGCGAGTTACGATGAGTGTATCTGCAAAGTTTCCATCGTCGGTGTCGGGATGAAATCTCATACGGGTGTTGCCGCGAAAGCATTCCAGACAATGGCACGCGAAAACATCAACATTATGATGATTTCCACATCAGAAATCAAAGTGTCAATGGTTGTGGATGAAAAGTACGCAGAATTAGCCGTGCGTTCACTTCATAGTGCGTATTCGTTGGATCAATAATGCATCAATTTGATCGGTGGACTCTGGACGCGATTAGAGCTGAGGGTGCATCGATGAGCTGGTTTGAGGAGCAGCGATATGAGTGGATCCCTCAAATCGCCAGCGCTATGGATCAAATTATGCAGGGACGCAGTATTGTCTTAGTGACCGATCATGAACGACGATGGTTTTCGCACTACATAACGGAAACAATCAACAAGAAAATTAAAGAGCGTCCTATGATCCCCATTGTTTACTTAGACGGACTCTATCCTCATCTCGATCAACTGGTTGATTCAGAAGCTATGGATACTCTAGGGGACATGCTTGACCTCTCCTACAAAGGTGAATATTTCTTTTGGTACATCGGGCGCGGCGGTGATGAGCGACGTGCCGATATTGTGAAGCGAACGGACAATGCTTTGATGTGGATTATGGATGAAAACTACCCGAATGCGTTGAGCTTGCGCTCGTATGACCACTTGATCGATATCAAGCTGTTGCAGCTGTATCGCTTGTTTGACAAGACGCTTGCTGCCGTATTGTTTGGGGAGATTGATGTTCACGCCTAAGGGAGGCTCTATTTTAATTACAGAGCGTTTCGAAGAGAGATCGCTGGAAATTGAACAAGAGCTTCTCCCGTTGCGTTGTGTCCGTTTTATACGAGAAGATTTTAAAATCGAAGATGCCAAAGAGGTTATTTCTGAAGCATACAAGAGCGAAGCGCAAACCAAAACCTTGATTTTGGGAGCTAAAAGTTTCACGGTACCGGCACAGAACGCTTTGCTTAAAATCTTGGAAGAGCCCCCGCGTAATATTGTTTTTCTTTTACTCGCTCCCAACAAAAGTACTTTTCTCCCGACGGTTCGTTCACGGCTACCTCTGAGCCAAGAGATCAGTCAACGGCAGTATGCACCGATGTCATTGAGTTTGCGCACATTGGACCTCTCTGGTATCTTCGCATGGGTGAAAGAGCATGAAAAAGTCAAAAAGCATGAAGCCAAAGAGCTGATCGAACACCTGTTTTATCATGCGGCACAGGTTGAGGGTTTGGCATTGACAACGTCCCAAATTGAGGGATTTGACAAGGCCTTTAGACTCATTGAGCTGAACGCAAGAACGCAGAGTGTGTTGGTAATGGTTCTGATGAATTTTCTTAAAGAGACTAAACGTGTACGTTGAGCATCTCTCCTCTTCCATCAATCTCAAAAAGGCTCTTCGAGAGTTAAAGGTCGATATTGGCGGGGTATCGATATTGGGGGATAAGGGAAAAATGCATCTGATCAAAATTATTGACCTGCACGTAGGTGCTGCAAATATCCTCAAACAAGATGCCCTCAGCATCGGGGCAGACCTCGCGGTCCCTAGAGGGACGGTTACCGCTTTAGAGCCTAAGGTAAACGCCATTTTGATTGCAAACGAGAGACAGCTGCAGTTGCTGGCAAAAAAGGAAAAAGGACAACCCTTCGGACTCAAAACTGTGGCGCAGGAGTTGGAGCGATTTTGTCATCAGGACATCGCGTCAGAAATTGAAGTCATGGGGATTGTGAACGCCAATGATGACAGTTTTTATCCGCTCAGCCGGTTTAGTGAGGCTCAAGCCATTAAAAAAATAGAGATAATGATCGAGGAGGGGGCTCACATTATCGATATAGGAGGGGTGTCGAGCCGCCCCCATAGCAAGAGTGTGAGTGCGCAAGAAGAACTTTTGAGGGTGCGCCCGATTATCGATGGCCTGTATGCTCAGAAGATGCACGAAAAGGTCCGTTTGAGTCTGGACAGTTTTGAACCTTCCGTGATTGCGTATGCTCTAGACAAAGGGTTTAGTATTGTGAACGATATTACGGGTCTGGCAGACGATGAGGTAGCGCGGTTGTGCGGTTCTTATCATGCAACGGCTGTGATCATGCATATGAGAGGAAATCCCCAAACGATGCAAATGAATCCCAACTACAATTCCGTCCTTCATGAAGTAGAGCAGTTTTTTGAAGAGAGGCTAGAGAAAGCTGACAAATTTGGTATTCAGAACATAATACTCGACTGCGGAATCGGTTTTGGTAAACGTTTAGAGGATAATGTGGCATTAATAACCCACCAGAAACATTTTTTACGCTTTGGAAAACCGATGCTAGTCGGTGCCAGCCGTAAATCTATGATTGATCAGATTATCCACTCTCCAAGCGAGGAGCGGCTCAGCGGCACCTTGGCCATCCATCTCAAAGCCATCGAAGAAGGGGCCACAATTATTAGAGTACACGATGTAAAAGAACACGTACAGGCGATTGCTGTGTGGAAAGCGTTGAGGGGTTGATGATGAGCAATACCGTTGTTATTATCACCTTGTCTCTTCTGATTATGTTCTCCCCCTTTTTATCGCGGGTCACTAAAATGCCAGTCGTTGTGGTAGAAATTTTACTGGGCAGTATTGCCGCCTATTTTGGCTTTTTGGTTGAAAATGAGCTTTTTAAAATCATTGCCAAAGTCGGATTTTTGTACCTGATGTTTTTAGCAGGGATGGAAGTAAACCTCAAAGAGTTCGGATTTGCAAAATCTTCTTTGCTTCGTCGTACTATTATCTATTTTGCCATGCTGTATGGATGTTCGTTTGGCCTTTACTTCTATTTTGATTTAAGTGCCGTGTATCTCGTTGCTTTTCCGATTTTTTCTTTGGGTATGTTGATGGCATTGGTAAAAGAGTATGGAAAAAATCAGCCGTGGCTCGCCCTGGCGCTCAATATCGGTATTATCGGTGAACTGGTCAGTATCATGGCCTTAACGATTCTAAGCGGCGGACTGGAGTATGGGTACAATCGAGAATTCGCGATAACATTGGGTGGACTGTTCGCCTTTTTGATTGGATTTGTCCTCTTCTTTAGAGGAATACGTATTTTATTTTGGTGGTACCCTGGGCTAAAGACTCTTATTATGCCCCATGATGATGGAAAAGATCAGGATATCCGTTTTTCGATGGCTCTCATGTTTATCTTGGTTGCCGGAATGCTCTATCTTAAAATTGATGTTGTTTTGGGAGCATTTTTGGCCGGGACCTTTATTGCGACCTATTTTAAACACAAAACAGAATTACCTGAAAAATTATCGTCGTTTGGATTTGGATTTTTGGTTCCTATCTTTTTTATCCACGTCGGGTCAACGGTTGCGTTGGATGCATTTACGGATCCAAAAATATTGCAAATGGCCTTTTTTATTGCAAGTGCAATTATTGGTATTCGCTTGATCAGTTCGCTGGTTGCATACTTAGGGTATTTAGGATTGAAAAATACGATTCTTTTTTCATTAAGCGATTCAATGCCGTTGACGTTTACCGTTGCTATCGCGACATTAGGCTATGGA
>JAUXSZ010000256.1 GCA_030679635.1 Sulfuricurvum sp.
ATCAGTACGTAATCCAGACCTTCGTGTATCAGGTTTGAAAAAATATGCTGCAGAGCACTTCCCAAGCACACCATTGCTTGACTTTGCTCTTGAAGTAGAAAAATTGACGACTTCTAAAAAAGACAACCTTATCTTGAACGTTGATGGTACCATCGGTATCTTGATGGTTGATATGTGGCGTGCACTTGGTTATTCTGAGACAGATATTGATGGCTTCATCGATGCAGGTGCACTCAATGCATTTTTCGTTGTTGGTCGCTCAATTGGTTTTATCGGACACATCTTGGACGAAAAACGTCTTGGTATGCCGATGTACCGTCATCCAACAGACGATATTCTTTACAACGTCGAATACGCAGACGAAATTTAACTCTTTCTTTCCCGCAGTCGCGGGAATACTTCCACCTTCTTTTTTTCATCCTTTCGTTATAATCATCCTTAATCAATATTAATGATAGGTGATTCTATGAAACGTTCAGCGTTTACATTACTCGAACTGGTTTTTGTCATTATTGTAATCGGTATATTAGCAGTACTTGCAATGCCAAATTTTAGGGGTAACCCATTGCAGGATGCGGCAGAACAGGTAGCCAGTCATATCCGATATACACAGCATTTAGCTATGGTTGATGATAAGTTTGATCCAGCTGATTCAACATGGTATGAAAAAAGATGGCAAATAAGATTTCCACATACTACTATAAATGGAGTTGTTGTTTATTATTATGAAATTTTTTCAGATAAAAATAAAGCAGGAAATTCTAACTTAAATGAGGAAGCTATAGATCCACTAACAGGAAAGACGATTGGAGATGGGGTTACAGCTGTAGCTTCTATCCCTGATAATGCATTGGTTAATTTAACTAAAAAATTTGGAATTAAAAGTCTAAGTGGCACGTGTGTGATTGGAGGGGCCTACCCTACGATTGGATTTGATCATTTAGGGCGCCCATATAAAGATGTTTACACAGGTATATATTCTAATCAATTGCCTGTCGGTGGATGTACGATAATTTTACAACATGAATCGGATGGAAATGCAATCATAACAATTCGTCCGGAAACGGGGTATGTATCCGTAACTTATTGAGTAGAAAGTAAATCTTTTTCACTTTCTTGCTAATTCCCTCAAGCAGGCCTTGACATCGGGGATGTTTTCCCCTATAATTCTCCTCCACAAACGATGAGACGCCTTGAGTTAAGGCATTGAGTTTGAGTTTGCGATCATTGAAAACTAAGCAGGTTAAACGGTTTGAGACTTTCTCAAATACGTTGACCTCTAA
>JAUXSZ010000171.1 GCA_030679635.1 Sulfuricurvum sp.
CCCTTTTCCAGTCATAGCATTAAGCATTACGGCAAGAGTTGCAACAAGAGTTTTACCCTCTCCTGTTTTCATCTCAGCAATACGTCCGTCATGCAGTACCATACCGCCTAGTAGCTGAACATCAAAATGGCGCATTCCAAGAACACGCTTACTAGCCTCACGAGTAATGGCGAATGAATCGACCAAGACGTCATCCAATGAACTGTTACCATTTTGTACGGATTCTTTTAAAAGCGCAAAAGCATTCTGAAGTGACGCATCATCCATGTTTGAAAAGTGTGCTTCACGTGCATTGATTTGCTCAACACGCGTAAGATATTTTTTAACTTCACGATCGTTTTTAGTGCCAAAGAGTTTTCCGATAAATGATTGGAGCATTGATTACCTTCATAAGTACTGTATGTAAAAAGTCGCTGATTTTAACACAGGAATACTATTGTTTTGGTTAATGGGTATTGGGTACAATTCCTTATCTGTATAAACCAAGGAAAAATGTGCGTTTTTTACCCTTTTCATTTTTATTCGCTGTAACCCTCTTCGCGTCACCGCAGGATATTAACTCTTTTAATTCCCCTTTTGAACAGCGTATTGTCGATGAACATGGCAAAGTCATCACTTACCGTGGTGAGCTATGGGCCGCAAAACCGCAAAATGCTCTGTGGTCGTATCAAAAACCGATACAAAAAAGTGTCTATATTAATGCCAAACGTCTGGTGATTGTTGAACCTCAATTGGAGCAAGCCACTATCCGCTCATTGGGTGATGAAATCGACTTTTTAGAGATCATCAAAAAAGCCAAAAAAATTGACAATGATCACTATAAAGCAACCGTCAACGGACAAGCCTATACGATTACGTTTAAAAACGACGCATTAAGTGCGATTCAATACAGCGACAACTACGATAACAAAGTCACGATCCAGTTTTTAAAACCTGTACATAACACGGCGATCCCGTCTTCTCGTTTTGTGCCTACCATTCCTGCTGGATATGATGTACTCAAAAATTAAAGTTTATTAGAGCGCTTTCTCAACAAATCTTCAGCATTTCATCTGATATAATTCGCATATGGTATCGGGGCGTAGCGCAGTTTGGCTAGCGCACTACATTGGGGTTGTAGAGGTCGCCTGTTCGAGTCAGGTCGCTCCGACCATGTGGAAAACCCCTAAATACTGGCTTTTTTAACTTCTTCAAATTTTCATTATTTTAGGTACTTTCACGAAACTTTCACGAAAGATATCCATTTCGACAATGATTTTTAAATGATCGTCCTTGATAAATCCTGCATAATTCGACATTAACGTTTCAATGGAGTTATGACCGGCCATTGGTATCGTTCTTATACTTCCTTGAGTCTTTGGGCTGGTAACTCTACCCTTTGATATACTTCTCTTGATTGAGATTGCCGACGGCTACATTTTAGTTTACCGCTTTATCATCCAAGGCAACATCCAATACTATGTCATATACTTAACCAAACGGGAAAGGTTTTTAAGATAAAATAAAGTTTAAATTGCTTTGATTATGCTATTATCATTTGTTAAAGCGTAAGATGATATTTTACAGCAATGTATT
>JAUXSZ010000263.1 GCA_030679635.1 Sulfuricurvum sp.
GAAAAACGACTTGGATAGAATCCCAAAGCCTTGAAGATTTTCTTGATCCGGACGATAGTACCAAAACGGTAGAAGGATATCCTGCTCCAAAGCGTGGCTATGTCCGAATTAAAAAGGGGTAAATGTGGCCGAAGAAGAGAGAGAAGTTCAGGATGACTTAGGGCATTTAATTAACAAAGAACAAAGCAGTTTAGTGACACATAATAAAATCAATACAAATTTGAGTGGAGAAATCGTTATGATTAATCCCGGTTATGCAAAAGTTGTTTTAGATACGCAGGAACTTATGAGGGCCGATGAGGTAGGGTTGGTTCATGGTGGATTTATCTTTGGCGCAGCCGATTTTGCAGCTATGGCCGCGGTAAATGAACCCAATGTCATTCTCGCATCGTGCAACTGTTTGTTTTTATCTCCGGTACGAGTGGGCGATCAGGTTACCTTTGAAGCAGAAGAACACCAAAAAGAGGGACGTAAGCGGACGGTTAACGTGAAAGGGTATGTTTATGACATTAAAGTGTTTGAAGGGGAATTCAAAACCGTTATTACCGACCGTCATGTACTTCGTTTGGATCTATTGAAAAATACGGAAGATTTGCGTAAGTAATCGCGCGATTACTTAGAACATACGAAGCCAGTAATCGACATTACGCTGCTCATGAGCCAGTGTCGTGGTTTCACCATGTCCTGGATAGAGGGTTTTGTCATACGGTATTAATTTCATCTTCTCCAAACTCTTTTTCATCTCTTGAGGGTCAGAATAGGGAAAATCGTATCGCCCGATAGAGTTATGAAACAAAAAATCACCGCTAAATATGACATCACCAATCTCAATCATCGAACACCCCGGACAATGGCCCGGAAAATGGTGAAATTTTACTTCTATCCCTTCGAGATCAAACGTTTGATCCCCCTGTACTACAACATCCGGAGTCGATGGGGGAAGCCCTGGCATAAAAGTACTGCTTTGGAGCAAAAAAACATCTCCCTCAGGCGTATAGAGGGGGATATTGAGTTTGGTTTGGAGCTCATGATTGCTCCATACGTGATCAAAGTGGCCGTGGGTGTTTAGAATAGCGATAGGGTTCGTGACATTGGCCATAACCCACTCCGTGGCCCCTACACCCGGATCGATAATCAACTCTTTTCCCTCTGTTTTGACAATGTAACAATTGGTTTGGTATGGCCCCATGGGCTGTTTGAGAATTTCCATCAATGTGGCTCTTTTTTAGTCGAATTTTAGCATAATTGCAAGATGGAACTATACAGCAAGCTTGAACAGATTCTCACCCTACAGCAACCTAATGAAAAAATAGAGGCATTTCAGACATTCTATCCTTATTATCTGCAGGGTAAAGTGACCAAGGAAAGCCATTCTGAGCCAGTGGTATTCGAAAAGCCTTCGTATGACGGACACGTAGACTATTGTGATCAGAAAAAGGTCCCTCGGCGTAATAAGTTAGGCTCGGCTCAGGGGCAGATTCTTTTACTACATTCCGTGGCCCACATCGAATACAGTGCAATCGATTTAGCGCTTGATGCCGCCTATCGATTTCGTGACGTTGGGGATGCGTTTACGGACGATTGGCTCAACGTTGCCGATGATGAGGTGCGCCATTTCGTCATGATTGAGGGGTTGCTTCGCGAAATGGGAAGTTATTATGGGGAATATCTCGTTCATGACGCATTGTTTGAAGCTTCGCTAAACACACAAACTCTTCTTGAACGTATGGCCGTCGTTCCTCGCTATCTTGAGGCAAACGGACTGGATGCCACTCCTCTTATATTAAAAAAACTCGAGCCATTTGGAGATGATCCAATGGTTTCAAAAATTATGCAGGCATTACAGCTAATATTAGACGAAGAAGTGGAGCATGTCCGCAAGGGCGATCGGTGGTTTCACTTTGCATGTCAGCGTGAAAATGTGGGTCCTGAAGTTTTTTTTGAGATTATTGAACGCTATTATCCGCAAAGTTTTCCCCGTAAAATGGCCATTAACTGTGATGCGCGTAAATCTGCGGGATTTGAGTGTGAAGAATTGGCGAAAATTTCGTTAATAAATTGTTGACAACTTAATGCAAATTATTAGTTATAATACAAAACGTTTATAAATTAACAAGGTTATGCTGTGAGTAGATATGAACTTATTACCCGTTATTTAGAAAATTTTCTAAGCAATGAAGTTCGTAAAACGGGGATCCGAAAAGTCGTTATCGGGCTTAGCGGCGGACTCGACTCGGCCGTGGTTGCGGTATTGGCACAGAGAGTTTTTGGCGCTGATCTGCTTTGTGTGAAAATGCCGTCGCATTATTCATCTCAAAACAGCATTGATGATGCGGATGCTTTGTGTCAGACGTTCGGCATTAGGTCGGAAGTGTGCAGTATTGAATCTGTGTTGCGTGCGTGTGAAACGAGCGATATGTCCCGCTTGCGAATCGGTAATTTTTCAGCGCGGCTTAGAATGGCGACCCTTTTCGATGTTTCGGCACGTGAGGGAGCGTTGGTCTTGGGGACGAGTAACAAAAGTGAACTTATGCTCGGATACGGAACGCTGTACGGTGATTTGGCGAGTGCCCTTAACCCGATCGGGGATTTGTATAAGACTGAAGTTTTTGAATTGGCTCGCTATTTGGAAATCAATGATTCTATTATTTCCAAACCCCCTTCGGCTGATTTATGGGCAGGGCAGAGTGATGAATCGGAAATCGGGTATCCCTATGTCGATTTGGATCGGGTGTTAAGAGGATATGTCGAAGCGCGTTATACGAAAGAAGAGTTGATCAAAGCGGGTGAGAATCCGGAATTGGTGAATATGGTGGTTGACCGAATCTACAAGAACCAATTTAAGCGGAAGATGCCTATTATTGCGAAATTGACATCACGAACGATCAACCATGATTTTAATTATCCAAGAGATATAACTTTATAAGGAGCATCCTATGAGTATTCCGTTTTTTAGAGTCGACGTTGGCGGAGATGAACGTGAAAAAATCGATGAAGTATTGGACGGTGAAGTACCCGATATCGTTCAAGATTTAGAGGCTGCATTTGAATCGTACATCGGGGCTACGTATGCCCTGGCAACATCACACGGCACAAGTGCGCTGCATTTGGCGATGCTGGCTATCGATTTGAAGCGGGGAGATAAAGTATTGTGTTCGATCAATGCTTTCCCCTCCATTCCTGAAGTGGTACGCCATTTTGATGCTGAACCGATTTTCATTGATATTGATCCCGATACGTATATTGTGGATCTGAATAAACTTGAAACCTATTTATCGATCCATAAATCAAAAAAACTTAAAGCAGTGATTGTTTCTCATGCTGCAGGCCAGAGCATTGATCTTGACAGACTGTATGAAATTGCCAAAACGTATGATGTCAAAGTCGTCGAAGATGCTTCGGATGCATTAGGGGCAACCTACAAAGGACAGAAAATCGGTTCAACGGGCGCGGACATAACCTGTTTTGATTTCAGTCCCCATTTACGTCGCAATGTGTGTAACGGGGGGATGATGGTCAGCGATGATGAAGAGATCATTGAGCGGGCTAAATCGTTACGCTATCACGCATTGCTGGTTGATGATGATGCTCTTGGGTATGTGTATGATGTGACGGACATTGGAAGTGAATATTCGATGAGTCCTTTGGATGCTGCAACGATTTCCGTACAGCTTGAAAAACAAGATGAAAACATTGAGCGCCAAAAAGAGATTGCAGAAATTTTTAACGAGCGGCTTGCAGAGGCTCCTCACGTGTCGATTCCTGTCGTGATGCAAGATCATGCCTATTCGCTCTATATTCTTAAAATCGATAAAAATCGTGATTCATTT
>JAUXSZ010000265.1 GCA_030679635.1 Sulfuricurvum sp.
GTTAGCTTTTTTGATTTCGTTTGCTCGTAGATGTATTCGGCGATCATCTCCAACCGCATCTGCGCTTTTTGAGAAAAATCAATCCTCATATTTAGCAATCACCCGATCAAACGCTTCATCGATCCCCATGTATTCGCCCCGCTCGATCTGCTCCATCGCCTCTTTGACTTCGCGTTTGAGCTGTGCGTGGGTGCGGTTGTACTCATCGAGAGACATGATCACGACACTTTTATCGTTTTTGGTCGTAACAATCACCTCTTCATTCTTATCACACACCTCATCAATAATCGCTTTGAGAGAGTTTCGCGCTGTAGTATAGTTCAATGCTTGCATGAAATTCCTTTGTGACAGATTTCTGTCATTATAGCACTTTTCTCACTCACATGCTTAATTACTACGACCGATTCATTCTAATATTCACCGTTCGTGGTGAGCCTGTCGAACCATGCACGTTTTTTTCTTCCGATCATAAACGAATCGAATGCACATGCCTTCTCTTCTTTTTTATTATCGTATATCACTCTTTTCGTTCTTAAAACCATAATTAGCTACGACTCTGTACAATCACATATACTAAAGGACAGCTATTTTGAAAACCTTTACCGATGAACCCATGAGTGATATCCTCGCATGGGCAACCGAATCCCTCATAGACTCCGACACCCTCACTTTTGAGGTACTCAATCCCGATATCGGTCGCGGAAACTATGCCGGAGAATCGGTAACCATTGAGAATACTCTCTATCTCTATCGCAGCTACAAAGCGCTAAGTGATTTGGGAGAGATTCTTTTTTGCCGTATGCTGACCCCCAAGATACTTTCTGACCATACCGTACAAATCACTTACGAGAAACTAGACCTCAGCGATTCGTTTCACCACAGTGACGCAAAAGAGGAAAAGTACGGAACGGCATCACGCTTTGCCGTTATCCATAAAAACGAAGAACCTGCCTTTCTAGCTCCGTATCTCAGGGCGCTGCGCAATGTCCGTGTTGGTGAGAAAAAGCGAATTTTGAATCTTGGGATCAATACCGGGGATGAGTTTGATTTGATTCGGCGTATACTGCCTACCGACTTCTATGAGACTATCGAGCTGATCGGTATCGATCACTCATCTTCAGCGATTGAACATGCACGAGAACGGTTCAGTGAGGGAAATGCGACCTTTTATGTCCACGATATCAACGATCTGGCCTCTCTGGATCTAGGGCGCTTTGATCTCATTATTACGATCGGTACGCTCCAAAGTCCCGGTATCGAGTTTAAACTGCTCTTTATGAAACTCGTCCAAGAGTATCTGAGCCCCAATGGAGCGCTGATTTTAGGATTTCCGAACTGTCGATGGATGGGGGGGGAGATGATTTACGGAGCTAAAGCCCCCAATTATCCCTATTCGGAGATGACACTGCTGTATAAAGACGTCTATTATTGCAAAAAATATCTGCAGCAAAAAAAATTCAGGGTAACCCTCACGGGAAAAGATTATGTATTTTTGACGGGGACAAAGATCCATCCTATTTCTTAGAGGATACCCTTAACGAAGAAATTGTCCTACTTCCCATATATCTTTTTTAGTACGCTTGGTAGGAGAGTTATATTCTATCAATTTGTCTGCTTTGATATGATACGCACCTTCATCTCTAGTAACACAAAAAATCTCATACTGCACAAGATCATTGTTTTGTTTGATAACGACTTCTTTTATCCCAAGAGAAAGGGCAAACTTTCGTAGAGCAATCACTACATCTTTCTCTTTTGTATTAATTTTTACGATTAAATCACCTTTGTACCCTGAATAGGTATTAATATCTACAATGTTAAAATCCAGTGCATACCGGATAATTTGTTTTCTTTCTTCTTGCATCCATCATCCCCTTCTACGAGTAAATAATAGAATTATATAAACTATCTATATAATTTACTTTTTTTAATTATACCTTATTAGTGAAATATTTTTATTTACAAGATATCAATATAAATATCATTGCCATTTCTCCTGCCTAATCGTCACATCGCCGCGCTCGCTATGAAGCGTCAATTCTCCATCGCTGATATTGCACTGCAACCGCATAGAACGTGCACAGAGTTTTTCGACTCCTTCTGCATGCAAGTGGATAACACTTAAGTTTTTAAAACGGGCGAATGTTGCACTGTTTTGCTTCCACCATGCCTCTGCGCTCCTGATGTTATACGTATAAACGATGACTCTCACCGCCCTGCCGCATGCTTTGCGCAGCCGCTTCTCATCCACTTGTCCCAAATCGATCCACAGTTCGATGTCACCGCCGTAGCTTTTCTCCCACAGTTCCGGTTCTTCGTCATCACCGCCGATTCCTTTGCTGATACTCAGCCTATCCGCCGCATTCAGCGCAAATGCCGCAAGCCGAATCATAAGACGCTGTTGGGTTTCAGAGGGGTGTTGCGCGATTGTTATTTCGTGCGTTTCATAATAATTTCGATCCATGTCAGCCATACTCAGCTGTGCTTTGCAAATCGTCGAACCGGCGGCCATCAGCGCTCCTTGTAGTTATGCAACTATGACACAACGCGACTTACAAGCTCTCCTAAGTTGAAACCCTATATAATAAAATACTATTTTCTTACGGAGTTTTAATGCCATCTTCATCTCTTTCCATCATCCGCCAAGTTTTGACCCTCCCCGTCATCGTCATTGCCATGGGCTATTTTGTCGACATCTATGATTTGATTTTGTTTGGCGTTGTCCGTGTTGCCAGTCTCACAGAGCTTGGCCTTAATCCTGAGCAAGTCACTTCATGGGGAACCACAATTTTGAATATGCAAATGGGCGGGATGCTCATAGGAGGTATTTTGTGGGGGATGCTGGGAGATAAAAAGGGGCGCCTCTCTGTTTTATTCGCCTCTATTATCCTCTACTCCGTTGCCAATTTCCTCAACGCATTTGTCACCAATGTGGAGCAATACGCCGCGCTACGTTTTATTGCCGGGATCGGTCTGGCAGGCGAACTGGGGGCCGGAGTAACGCTGGTTGCTGAAATCCTCCCAAAAAATCTCCGCGGCTATGGCGTCATGACGATCGCAGGGGTCGGGGTACTGGGTGTTGTGGCGGCCAACCTCGTCTCACAGTATTTCGACTGGCGCAATGCCTATATCTTCGGGGCTGTTTTAGGATTTTCCCTCCTCTTACTGCGTCTAAAAGTGCGCGAATCGGGAATGTTTCAGCACAACTTGAGCGAAAACATCCATCGGGGCGATTTTTTCTCCCTCTTTACTCACCGCGCTCTTTTGGGAAAATATCTCAAAGCCATCGCTATCGGGATTCCCTTATGGTTTGTCGTCGGAATCTTGGTCATGTTTTCTCCGGAATTTGCCAAAGCATTGCAGATCACGGGCGAGGTTACGGCAGGCCAAGCGTTGATGTACTGCTATATCGGTCTCTCAATCGGTGACTTTGCCAGCGGTTACCTCTCGCAAAAGCTCAAAAGCCGTAAAAAAGCGTTTACCTTCTTTATGCTCTTGTCCGCATTCAGCGTTCTGTGGATGTACACCCTCAAAGGGGCCAGTGTTCAGGACTTCTACTGGTCTTGTTTTGCTTTGGGTGTTTTTTGCGGCTACTGGGCCCTTTTCATCACGATGGCGGCGGAACAATTCGGCACCAATATCCGAGCGACCGTTGCGACAACCGTTCCCAATTTTGTCCGTGGTGCCGTCGTTCCCATCACCTTGTCTTTCATGGCGTTAAAAGGAAATTACGGCGTTCTACCAGCCGCTGCTATCGTGGGAACCGTCTGTTTCGGTCTCGCTCTGGCAGCCTTGTATTACACCCATGAAACCTTCCATAAAGATCTGGATTACATCGAAGCATGATCACCTTTTTACGTACTCTTTTTCTCCTTTGCTGTTTGGGGTGTGCAACACTCTATGCTTCCCCCTCCGAGTCTGCGATTAATGCATCCCTCGTCGCCATCGGTTCAGAAGAGTCTATCGATGATATCCGCGCTTTATCCGGGATACAAGAGAAATACCAAACCGGGTACAAAGCGCTGTATAAACGGTATAAAAATACAAAAGAAGAACATCAGAAAATAGCAAAAAAGTTTGAAGAAGCCGGCATTCCTCTCTTTTTCTCTCTGATCCCCTATTGCGAATCCAATTTCAATCCCGACTCGCACGGGCGCGGAACGGCAGGACTATGGCAGTTTATGGCGCAGTCGGGACGTACGTACGGCTTAACGATCGAAAAAGGGAACGATGAGCGTACCAATGTATGTCGTTCAACCGATGCCGCGATCCGTTATATCAAAGAGCTCAAAGGAGTGTTCGGAAGCTGGTACTTGGCCGATTTCGCGTATGGGATGGGAGAGCTCAAACTTCAGCGCCTTATTCGCAAAAATAAAAGCAAAAAAATCTCCGTATTGCTTAAAGACCCCGAGTTTCCGGATGGGACCAGAAACCACTTTGCGAAAACGCTTCTTTTGGATGCCGCCATTCACCATACCAAATCGGACAACGACACTCCATAATGTCTCTCATTGATACCCGCTCCTCTCGAATCAAAGCCGTTGCCCATGGCTTCTTTCTTTCCATCACGACAACCATTGCCGAACCCGCCATCATTCTCCCCTTGATCCTCAATTTTTTTGGTGCATCGACACTCCTCATCGGGCTTCTCTCATCATTGCTCAAAGGGGGAGCGATTATCGTCCAGCTTTTCGCCGCGTTCAGCGCCCAAAGCTATACGCGCGTTATGCCCTATTTGCGGCTTGTCTTCTTAACCCGTTTTCTTTCATGGTTCGGCATTGGGGTTAGCATTTATTTTTTTGGATCGGATCATCCTTCGTGGGCACTGTGGAGCATCGGAATCGGATTGTTTATTTTTTCGTTTGCGGCGGGATTCGGATCCATTTATTTCAATGAAATACTGGGTAAAGTTTTTTCTCATCGATATCGCGGGCGGGTATTTGCACAACGCCAGTTTGCCGCAGGCCTAGGAGCCCTGATCAGCGGTGTGAGCGCCGGAGTCATCTTGGAATACACTCCGGCACCCGAAAGCTTTGCCTATCTTTTTATGTTCAGCGCTTTTGTGATGATTTTAGGGGTTATCCCCTATGCTCTTATCCAAGAACCGATCAAAGAAAACATCATTGCCAAAGAAAAACATTTCTATTCGTTTCTTATCAAATCATTTGCCCTATTGCGCTGTGATGGACAGCTTCGACGGCAAATCCGTACCTATTTGCTCGCCTACAGCCATCTTTTTTCTCTTCCCTTCATCATCTTGCAGGCCCAATCGGTATTGCATCTTGGCGGTATCCAAATCGGCTATCTCCTCACCGCACAAGTGGTCGGAGGAATGCTCAGCAATCTGATTTGGGGAAAACTCTCTTCTCGCGGGAAGATCCGCCTCATCATCACCCTCTCATTCACAGCCTTTATCCTGGCCAATGCGCTCGCACTCTTTGCCTATCAGCTGTGGCATTACGCACTTCTCTTCTTTTTACTCGGTGCGGCGATGGACGGGATGCGTCTGGCGTTTTCCAACAACATCCTTATAATAGCACCCGAACATCTGCGACCCGTCTACATCGCATTGCAATCGAATCTCACCTCAATCGGGCTATTCTTTGCAATACCGGGCGCCGTCATTTTAGAGATTTATGGCTATACGGCACTCTATGGTTTTACGATTGTGATGTTATTGGGGGGGATGGTCGCCGCAAGGAGACTTGCGGATTAATTAGGCTATATTGGTATAAACGGCTTGGACGTCTTCGTCCTCTTCGAGTTTATCGATCAGTTTTTCAATATCGATCATCTGTTCATCGGTAAACTCTACAGGACTGTTCGCGATACGCTCAAGCGCCGCACTGGCAGGTTCAATCCCCAGATTTTCCAGTTCGGCAGACAAAGCACCGAAGGCTGTGTAGTCACCATACACACTCACCTCCCCCTCTTCTTCTACCAAACTTTCAATCCCTGCATCGATAAGGGCAAACTCAAGCTCATCAAGATCCATGGCAGGTGTCGGAAATCGGAATACTGCTTTTCGGCTAAACATAAATTCGAGAGCCCCATTGTTTAGTGTCTCCCCTTTTCCTCTGCCAAAGCATGTGCGAATGTTGGAGACGGTACGGGCATTGTTATCGGTGGCACACTCGACAAAAATCAAGGCACCGTGAGGAGCTTTACCTTCGATATTCATTTCGAAAATCGTCGAAGCATCTTTGCCTGAAGCCCGTTTTATTGCCGCTTCGATGTTGTCTTTCGGCATATTTTGCGCTTTAGCGCTCAAAATCGCAGAACGAAGTTTCGGGTTCATGTCCGGATCAGCGCCCCCCTCTTTGGCCGCTAGAGTGATCATTTTGCCCAGTTTTGGAAATATTCTGGACATATTGCCCCAGCGCTTCTCTTTTGCTGCTTTACGATATTCAAACGCTCTTCCCATACGGTATGCTCCTCTAAATAAACTCTAACAATTGACCGAATTATAGTAACAAAAACCTTTAATCAACGGTTAGACTGTTGATTTCTTCTGCTGGTTTATCACATACACTGCCGCAATACTGATAGCGCCGCCGATCAAAAGCGGTATCGAGGGAATTTCACCCAACAACTCGTAACTGCTCACAAGAGCGAATACGGGAACCAACAGCATAAAGGAACTCGCTTTTCCTGATCCCATTTTTCCAGAAGCAATAAAATAGATTGTAGAAGCAACGGTTTGCGTCATGAGGGCTAAATACAAAAGAGCACTCCAAAAACGGACTCCCTGATCAAATACCTGTAGTATTCCGTGCCCATAAGCCAAAAAGAACATCGTCACCGTCGCAATCAATCCAAGAAAAAAAGTATAGCGAATCGGATCAAGATGGAGCTGCGAATATTGGGACAACACGCTCAAAACACTCCATGTCAATGCCGCAAGGATAAAAATGAGATTGCCCGCATGAGTGAGGATGTTCCCATCCCAAAGTTCCACCATAACAAAACCGCCGATCAAACCCAACACCAATCCCAAAACATGCTGTTTAGCCGGGCGAAAACGGTTAA
>JAUXSZ010000266.1 GCA_030679635.1 Sulfuricurvum sp.
CCATTTCAGCTGCCATGAGACCTGCCAAATGGGCCACTTCAAGCGTATGAGCCAGCGCATTTTGACCGTAACTGGAGCGGTAGCGAAGGCGCCCGATAAGACGCATCAGCTCTGGGTGCATTACGCCAACCCCTAATTCAAAGACAACGTCTTCCCCTTCTCGTAAAATTGCCTCTTCAAATTCATCGGAAACTTTTTGATATACCTCTTCGATACGGGCAGGCTGGATGCGTCCATCCTCGATCAGCAACGCAATCGTTTTGGTAGCGATTGCCCGTCGATAGAGGTTAAAAGAGCTCACAAGTATCGTATTGGGCGTTTCGTCAATGATAATATCAACACCGCATACCAGCTCAAGGCTCTTGATATTACGCCCCTCTTTGCCGATAATACGCCCTTTTAGCTCATCACTGTCAAGATGGATGACGCTGATAAGACGCTCAGATGCGAATTCTCCGGCAAATCGTGCCGTGGCTTGTCCCAGTATATAATCGGCCTTACGTTTGAGCTGTTCTTTGCTCTGATTTTCAAGCTCGCGCGTCAAACGAGCAACTTCCAATCGCGCGTTTTCACGGACCTGATCTAACAGCATAACTTTAGCCTCTTGCGCTGAAAGATGTGAGCGCTCTTCGAGCACCGACAGAACTTTTTTCCCTTTTTGGCGATAGTCTTCTTTTAATTTCTCTAATGTACGCTCACTACGTTCTAAATTGAGTCGTGAATTATCGACAACGGTACGCGAAAGGCGCAAAGTTTCGGATTCACTTTGACGAAACTTCTCAAAATCACGTTCCAATTGCAGAACTTTGTTTTCCTGATCCGTTAAGTCACGTTTTGCACGCTCATAGGCTTCATCGTATTTGCGTTGAGCCTCTTTTTCAATCTCACTGGAGCGAAAAGTAGCACGTTCTAAAATAATATGCGCTTCTGCTTCGATGACGCTCGCCTTTGCTTTTGCTTGCGCCAAATAGAGTTCATAATGAGCAGAAGATATTTTTTTTGAAATTAAAAAACCGACTATCCCACTAAGAGCGGTTGCCCCGCCCCCTATGAGTAGTTCGTTTAACATTGTATTCCTTATTATAATTCACCCCATACGGCGTGATCAACAAATTTCCAGATATATCATAATCGTCACACAGCTTTACGGATGTCTGACATCGACATGACTGTATAAAAATGGTTAATGGTTTGGCCTTAAGCGTAGGAAAGAAACGATCATACATACCCTTGCCAAAACCAATTCGACAAAAAGATCCGTCCACCCCTACAACAGGGACAATGGCTACATCAATTAATTTTATAGTTAAATGGGAAAACCGAGGCTCATAAATCCCGAAAGCTTTACGTTCCAACGGTAATCTCAATGGTACCATTTTGAAACTGACGCCATCCATAAACGGTAAATATAATGATTTTTTAGATCGTAATGCCCAAATTGTTTTGCGAATATCGGCTTCAAATCCAAAAGGCCAATAAAATAAAATTCGTTTTCCTTTTTCTTTACGTAAAATGTTTATTAAATAATGATTCACCCGGGCATCACGGTACAACTTCCCGGCTGTTGAAAGATTCCGAAGCCGTTCAAGACAAGTGGAGCGAAAATCGCTTTTGGTCACGTTAACCCTTTCTTTGTTATAATCGCATATTCTATCAAATGGACATTAAAATGCGTTTTAGCACCCTAATTATCCCCTTTATGACCTTGTTTTTACTTGCCGGATGTGGCGATGAAAGTCCGGAAGAAGCCGTGGTATCCACAGCATCCTTCAAGCTCCTCGATATTCAAGGTAAATCGTACACCGTTGAAAAACGGGGAACCAATTTTACGCTCGATGAGGGGAAGGACAAAATCGTCCTTTTTGATATATTTGCGACCTGGTGTCCCCCATGCCGTGCCGAAGTTCGCCATCTGGGAAATTTGCAAAAAAAATACGGTGACAATTTAATCGTCATGGGGATCACGATTGAAGATGATGTCTCCAATGATGAACTCGAAAAATTCAAAAAAACCTATCAGGGAGAGTATCTTATCTCCAATAAAGCCGATAACCAACCCCTCGCACGCTCAATCGCATCCACCATCGGCGTCGGCCAGCAATTCCCTATTCCCTTGATGATTCTTTACAAAAATGGAGAATACGTGACCCACTACGCCGGAGCAACCCCCGAAGAGATTATTGATAATGACATTGCTCAAGCACTGGCGAATTAAGGATGTTTTCATTTATCAAAAAAGGGCTGCAAAAAACCATTGACGCCATCTCTGCCATTGTTCCTGAAAAAAAACTCACCATCTCCAAAGAGGAACTTGAAAATATTCTCCTTGAATCCGACGTCGAATACGATCTCGTTGAAATCATCCTCCGTGAGCTTTACCAAGACGAGATTAGCAGAGAACAGTTACGTTCCAAGCTTTTAGCAACCCTAAGTTTTGCCCAAAATACCCTTCCTGATAATCCGGATAAACCGACCGTATCTCTGATCATCGGCGTCAACGGTGCGGGTAAAACCACTACGATTGCCAAGCTTGCTCAGCATTATCTAAACAACGGCGAACGGGTCATCTTGGGTGCAGGAGATACCTTCCGTGCTGCCGCGATCGAACAGCTTACCCGCTGGGCGGATAAACTCGAAATCCCTATCGTCTCCTCGCGCCAAGGGCATGATCCAAGCGCTGTAGCCTACGATACGATCGAATCGGCTAAGGCCAGAGGATTTGAACAGGTTATCATCGATACCGCCGGGCGCCTTCACACCCAGACCAATTTGGGCAACGAGCTCAAAAAAATCGTCCGTATCTGTGACAAAGCCCACACAGGCGCCCCTCACCGTAAAATATTGATTTTAGACGGGACACAAGGAAGCTCTGCCATTGCACAGGCCAAAGCATTCAACGAAATGGTCGGTGTGGATGGAATCATCATCACCAAACTCGACGGCACCGCCAAAGGGGGATCGGTTTTCAGTATCGCCTATGCACTCCAGCTTCCGATTCTCTACATCGGTGTCGGTGAACAACCTGAGCATTTGATACCGTTTGACAAATATGCGTTTGTAGATGGAATATTGGATGCGATTTATGTTAGCGAAACCAACGAATAATGGCCAAGAAAAAAACAACCCTCTTCGAATGTCAGCACTGCGGATTTACCACACCTAAATGGATGGGAAAATGTACCAACTGCGGCGGTTGGGACTGTATGATCGAACTCAATGAGCAACAGCAGGATGTTATCAAACTCACCACCTCCTCTTCACCGCAAGCTGGGGTAAAAGCCCAAGAGATTACGAAAATAGAAGAAGAGAATACCGAGCGTTACAGCAGCAACGATGCCGAACTCGACATGGTTTTAGGCGGTGGAATTGTCCCTGGGTCTTTGGTCCTTATAGGAGGGAGTCCGGGGGTGGGGAAATCAACACTGCTGCTTAAAATCGGCTCCAATCTTGCCCGTCAAAATCGAAACGTCCTCTACGTATCGGGGGAAGAGAGTGCAGGACAGATCAAACTGCGCGCCAATCGTTTGGGGGCCAATGTCGACAATCTCTATCTCTTAGCGGAGATAAGTCTCGAAAAAGTCCTCTCAGAGTTGCATGAGCGTGCCTACGAGTGCATCATCATTGACTCAATCCAGACAATGTATTCGGAAACCATCGCTTCAGCACCCGGCTCCGTGACACAGGTACGCCAGATTACGTTTGATCTGATGCGGATCGCCAAAGAGCGCCATATCGCGATTTTCATTATCGGACATATCACCAAAGAGGGTTCCATAGCGGGTCCAAGAGTACTGGAGCATATGGTCGACGTGGTGCTCTATTTCGAGGGGGACAGCGGTCATGAGCTTCGCATATTGCGCGGATTTAAAAACCGCTTCGGCCCCACGAGCGAAATCGGCGTTTTTGAGATGCGCGCAGAGGGGCTGATGTCCGCAAAAGATCTCTCCTCCCGTTTTTTCAACCGTAACAAATCGCAAAGCGGCTCAGCATTGACGGTTATCATGGAAGGTTCCCGCCCCATCGTCCTCGAAGTTCAAGCGCTCGTCAGTGATACGCACGCGCCCAATCCAAAACGGCAAGCGACGGGATTTGATAACAACCGTCTCAATATGCTCCTCGCCTTGCTGGAACGAAAGCTTGAAATACCGCTCAACAGCTACGATGTTTTCGTCAACATCACAGGGGGGATCAAAATTACCGAAACCTCTGCTGACTTGGCCATTCTCGCGGCAATTATCAGCAGCTTTCGCAACCGTGCCATTTCCAAAGAGACCGTATTTATCGGTGAAGTCTCTCTCGTAGGGGATATTCGTGAGGTATTCCAGCTCGATCAGCGTCTCAAAGAGGCAGCCTCACAGCAGATTACCAAAGCGCTCATCCCAAAAAAACCGCTCGAAAAAACCGCCATGAAATGCTATGAGATTGACGAAGTCAGCAAGCTTTTGGAATGGTTTTAACCTAAATTACGTATAATCACTCCAATAATACCCAAAGGATATTCATCATGACAGAATGCTCTATCATTGCAAATCACAAATCTGAAGAACGCTATTCAAAACTTTCTCTTGCGTATTCCACTCCTGAAGAAAAACAACAAATTGAAAATGCTATTCACAACTGTTCTTGCGATTGTTCCATTCCGCCGATTATCTACAGCGGAGATATCAATGAGGGCAAAAAAATGATTACGATTGAATACCATGATGATTGTAACCGTGAAGGCGGCGCTGTTTTTGAAAAAATTTTGCATTGCCTAGGAATCAAAGAGTGTCGTTAAGCGTAAACGGTTCCGACCAAAGCGCACTGTTGCTTCAAGAATTCATCAAAGGAAATGAAACCTTTCAGGAAACCTATTTCAAAAAGCACGAAACACAGCTGCTTAACCTTGTCCGAAATGGCCAAACCCCACGAGCCTTGTTCATCGGTTGTTCCGATTCCAGAGTCATTCCCGATCTGATTGTTCAAACACGCCCTGGTGACCTGTTCGTTGTTCGCAATGTCGGAAATTTTGTGGCTCCCTACAAACCCGATGAAGATTTTCACTCCACCGCCGCCGCGATAGAATATGCCGTCGGCGTTTTGGAAGTTTCTGAAATCATTATTTGCGGACATTCCCACTGCGGGGCTATTGAAGCACTCTACAAATCTTCGTGTGATACCTCAATGATTCATACCGCAAAGTGGCTTACTCTCGGTGAAAAAGCAAAAGCAATGGCTCTGATAGCGTTAGGAACGGATGCACCCCGAGAGGAGCTGCTCCGCACAACCGAGCGCCTCTCGATTGTGACTCAAATCGAAAACCTTCTCACCTATCCTTATGTCAAGAAACTGGCAGACGAAGAGAAGCTGTTTATTCACGGATGGTATTATGATATCGAAACAGGTGCTATCGAATATTACGATCCTGACACCTATGAGTTCCGCCCTCTCAGCGAGTTAGCGGAATAACAATTACCAATCCAAATACAAAAAGAGCGACGAAAGAAAATAGTTGGTGATGAAAATCGCTACTGCGGAGTAGACCACGGCATTGATCGTCGACTCCCCTACTCCACGTGCTCCTCCACTGGTGTGATAACCGATGTAGCTTCCAATCGAACTGACAATGAAACCGAACACTGCCGCCTTGATCACCCCCGTCATAATGTCATCAAACTCACCCAAACGCATAAGCGTCTCTTGATAAGCGATCGGATTGATTCCAAGCACGTTTGTGGAAATAAAATAAGCCGAGCCAATAGCAATGAAATCAAACCAGATAACCAGCAAAGGGAGAGAAATAACAGTCGCTACAATGCGCGGAGTTATCAGATACTCTTTTGAATTGACTCCCAAAATATCGATCGCGTCGATTTGCTCCGAAACCCTCATGGTCCCAAGTTCTGCCGCCATTGCACTGATAGAACGGGAAATCAGCATTAACGATGCGAATACGGGACCCAACTCTTTAGTAATTGAAAGAAAAATCGTATAGCCGATAAAACTCTCAATACCAAACTGATGCAATCCGCTGTACAACTGAATCGCTTCTACCATACCCGTAAACAAGGCGGTCAACGTCACAACTCCGAGACACCCAAACCCTATGATATCAATTTGGGTCAACACTATCTTCGGACGTTTCATCACGTGCAAATAGAGAGGAAGAAGCTTGATTTGAAACAGGATAAAAACACCGAAATGTTCAATCGTTTCCAGCATGGTTAAAAAAGGGCGGCCGACTAAACCTAATATCTTTTCCATCATCACCCTTTATTGAAACAAAACCGTATCGTTTACGACGAAGGTGAATTTACCATTGAAATACAATTGCCCGTTGCTCATGGAGTGAATTTTATACCCTGAACCATCTTGAAGCAATTGGCAGCTTGTACGTTGGATCTGCTTTGTATCCCTTAGCCCCGACTTCTCTTGAACTGCAGATTGTATCTCATTATGAATAACGAGAGGCATTTCACTCGCACCACCGAAACCACGCCCATCTTTATCCTCTAAAAAATCTTTGGAAACTTTCCCTTCCGCGATTGCAAACGTTTTTTCCAATTCAATCTTTTTTATAATCTCTTTTTCATTTTTTGCTTCAAACACTTCTTGTGTATTCAAAACTGTCTCCGTACGTGTTGGTCCCTGCACAAGATTCAAGACTCCCTGGCTTGCTCCACCAAAATAACGCTCACTCTGGCATTCACTGGGAATGAGATACACAGCATCGTCATTGATCAGAAGTATTTGTTGGTATTTTTCACTGAGCATTTGAAGATTTTTTGGCGTACTATCATTTGAAACATGGATCAAATCAGCCGAATACGAAGCGACACTTACTAAAAGAAGGAAGAATTTTTTCATTTAAAAACATCCTGATCACTTAACCATAAAATCCAAGAACGCTCTTTGATCTTACCGACATCGATAATGCCGTCATTTTTGAGTTTATAGTACTCATAGACGACAGAAATCTTTCCATTTTTAGCGGCATCGATGTACGGCTGTGGAATAATGATTTTGTACGACTGTGTGCTCGGCCCTACTCCATCCTCATCCGCTTTCTCCAACGCTAAA
>JAUXSZ010000004.1 GCA_030679635.1 Sulfuricurvum sp.
TAATCTCAACCACAAAATGAGGGTCATGTGCGCCGCGGACCGTGAAGCCCTTGCGTTTGCCGATCGTATAGTGCATGTAGCCTTTGTGCGTCCCTACCACATTCCCCTCTAAATCCAGGACTTCGCCCTCTTGATCGACATTAACATAGGGTTTTAAAACGTCGGCATACGTTGTTTCAACAAAACATATCTCACTCGATTCTCCCTGTGACGCAAACGATTCCAACCCGGGAATAGCTGCGGCATAGGCTTTAATATCAACTTTCTGTTTTTCCCCCAGAGGGAAAAGAAGACGCGGAACAAGTTTCGGATCGATATAAAAAAGGAAATAGCTCTGATCTTTCGTATCATCATGCGCTTGAAGCAGATACTGCCCGTCATGCCGGATATAATGCCCCGTTGCTACGTATTGTGCCCCTATGCTATCTGCAAAGTCAACCATAGCCCCAAATTTGATATTACGGTTGCACAAAGCACATGGATTCGGTGTTTTCCCCTCTTGATAGGTCTGAATGAAAGGGGTGAACACTTTTTCATTGAATTTTTCTTGCAAATCCAAGATGTGTAGTTTCACTCCGGCAAATTCAGCCGCCTTCTCTGCCCGTGCCTGATGAATCTCATGATAACCCGGTTTCGAATGGAGTTTCATATACACCCCCTCTACATCGTAACCTTGTTCTTTTAAGAGGAGTGTTGAAACCGTCGAATCAACTCCGCCACTCATCCCGATCAGTACTTTTTTAGTCATTAGATACTCCCCTCACCCGCACCATGCCGGTCTGTAAAATACGATGATAGCGAATGATAGTATTTGGTATCATCCAGCCCCTGCTGCTCAAGAGCAGACATTTGCGTAATCAGAGAACGTTCAATCTCAGTAACCACAAAATAAAGATCATCACTCACTGTTATGAGATCAATATCCCCCTCCTCAATCAGCTTCTCCGCGAGCAATTTAGTACGGATAAATTCGATCAACGGCGCATAAAACTCTGTCCCTATAACGAACAGACGTACTCCCGTCACTTTACGAGTCTGAATAAGGGTCAAGGCTTCAAACAGCTCGTCCAATGTCCCAAATCCTCCAGGGAAGATAACATAGGCCATCGAGTATTTAACCAGCATCACTTTTCGAGAGAAAAAATAGTCGAAGGTTCGCCCTTTCGTAACATACGCATTGGGATGCTGCTCAAAAGGCAATTCAATGTTCAAACCAATCGATTCTACCTCTTTATGCTCATAAGCGCCCCGGTTCGCAGCCTCCATGACTCCCGGACCACCTCCGGTAATCACGTTATATCCTCGCGCTCCGAGCATACTCGCCATCTGCACTGCTTGCTTGTAATAGGGATGATTTTCATCAACACGGGAGCTTCCGAAAATGGTCACCGATGGACCAAGATCACCAAGTTCATCAAATCCTTGCACAAAATCGGCGATGATTTTAAACACACTCCACACATCACCCGATTTGATATCTTTGACATAGCGGCGCGCATAGTCTTTTTTAGAACGGATTCTATCGGCCATCATCAGCCTTTTAATTTAGTAAGGCGGTCTCTTTTACTGCCGATAGAGGTTATTTGAACCCCAAAGTTACCATCGACAATGACCACTTCCCCTTGCGCAATAACATTATCATCGACCAAAATATCCAATGGATCATTCGCCAGCTGGTTGAGCTCGATAACGGAACCGATATCCATACTGAGAACATCTTTCAGAAGCATTTTTTTCTTTCCGATCCGAACACGAACAGGAAGTTTAACATCCAAAATCAGTCCGATATTTTTCATCTCGGCATCATCAAGTTTTCTCGAATAATTTTCTCTCTCACCGGTTGAAAACGGTGTTGATGAAGAGGTTGTTTCGCTGTTAGATACGGCACTGGAACCCTCTATTGCTTCAATAATCGCTGAATCGACAGCAAACATCATCAACGACTTAATCGTTCCAAGGGCTAAAGTGAAAACAAACATTTTACTGTACGCATCAAGATCTACTTCGCCATTATCTCCAATAAAGAGTGCTTTTTCCGTTTTGATTGAGAATTTTGGAAGCTCTTTTTGAGAAGACAGCGTCGTACTCATAGCACCTGTAATGTTTGAGATAATTTCCTTGAGAGCATCAAGGTCTTCATCGTTCATCTCTTCTTTGCCTTCTCCATCACCACCCAGCATCATATCACCCAGCGCCGTCGCGAGATGAGGAGGAACCAAAATTATTCCCTTCCCTGTGGCCGCGCCTAAAAAACTCAAGTGCACCAATGCAATAGGAGGAATAACATTTGAAACAATCGAAATGGTCTCCGCTTCTTTAAACACTATAGATGGGGTTTGCCCTGTTAAGCCTTCAATGGTCGCCGTTGCTTCTTGGGCAAATAACCCCGTAAAATCACTCATTATTCATCCTCTTCAAACTCATCTTTTGTTGTGATAATCTCTTTGGCACCGATAATACGAGCTTTTCGCTTCATTTCAAACTCTTTGAGGGCCCGCTTAACCGCATCTTTTTCGGTATCAATCTTTTGGGTAATCTGAACCGATTTACGAAAACGGCGTAATCCCATCTCTGCGACAAAACGCTCTTTTCCGTCAACACTGACGCTCACCACATCATTCGCAGGAAGATTGAGGCGCAGAATATCACCCACTTCAATGTCAAGCAATTCATGCAGTGTCAACTCTGCAGAGCCAAGATTAACTTCTAAATTGACATGAGCCCCCCCGAGTAACACTTGAAGCTCTTGATTGCGGCTTTTTTTTGAACTCGTTTCATTCAGCATTAAATCCCGGCTTGCCAATTTAGGCAAAATAGGCTCCAGGGCAATAACAGGATAGCAAATATTCATCATACCCGAACTGTGCCCGATGATGATTTCCATAACCACCATCACAACAATTTCATTTTGTGCTACGATCTGTACAACATTCGGACTCGATTCTTTCGATTCAATCTGAGGATAAAGATCCGTAACCGGACCCCATGCTTCTCGCAACGTACTCATCATAACACGCAGTATCGTCTCAAAAAGAGAAAGCTCAATATCGGAAAATTCTCTACTCGCTTCAAAAGGTTCTCCGCGCCCTCCTAAAATACGGTCCAACATAGGAAAAGCGATAGAGGGGTTGATCTCTAAAACACCATTGCCTTCCAACGGCTTCATGGAAAAGACATTAAAACTCGTAGGATTAGGAAGGGACATCAAAAATTCGCCATACGTCATCTGGTCAACAGAGTGTAGTTGGATTTCGACGATGGAGCGCATAATCGCTGAAATTTGAGAAGAGATAGATCGTGCCATCTTATCATGGATTCCCCGAAATGCTCGCAGCTGCTCCTTCGAGACACGGTTAGGGCGCTTGAAGTCATAGAGTGTTATTTGACGATGGGAAGAAAAAGAGGTCTCATCCTCTGCCTCTAAGCCGCTAACATCACCGTCATCATCGACAACATCTAAAAGGGCGTCGATCTCTTCTTGGGATAAAATATCTGCCACGTTTTACCCTTCCACCGCTTCTTTAATACGTCGAATCACGGATTTATGAATCTGCGATATTCGAGATTCCGTAATGTTCACAATTTCACTGATCTCTTTGAGGGTGAGCTCCTCGAAATAATAAAGTTGTATAATAATCTGCTCACGCTCGTCAAATCCCATTAAGACTTCTTTAATAGCATCCACAAGCTCTTCATGCTCCATGCGATCCAGTGTTCCGTCTAATTCATTTCCAAGCTGATCATCCAGCGGAAGTACCGTATAGATATCCGATGCAAGACGAGCATCATGGATTTTTTCCTCATCCAACATTAATATGAGCGCCAACTCTGCGTTCGAGGGCTCCGTATCATGTTCAGCCAGATATTTTTCGATGGCTCTATCAATCTCTTTAATCAGTCGGCGACTGGAGCGGCTCACCAAATCAAGCGAGCGTAAATAGTCGAGCATTGCGCCATAAACACGTGTTTTTGCGTAGCCCCAAAACGAATCATTTTGAGCTTCATCATAACGACGCGCTAATTTAACAAGCTCCTCTGTACCAATAGCGCACAAATCCATATAATCAATCGAACTCGGAAGTCTCTCTTTAAGACGAAACGACATTGCTTTAACTGCAGGGAGGTACTGCAAAGCTAACTGATCTTCAATGTGTTTTAGTTCTTGACAATAAATACCGGCACCGCTCATGCTTTTCTCCGTTCATTACCGTCCAACAATTCATCTTTATGCGCGTAATACGCATCGATAAATTGCTCACGTCTATTAATTTCACGTACATAGTGATCCAAACTTCGTTCATGCGAATGTTTAGGAAATGGATGCCCTTTAACTCCCAATGTCTGAAAATAAAAGCCAACGCATAGGTGCGCAAACAGATAAAAAAAGCTACTGATCAGGAGTACATAGATCAAAAAATCTTCTGCGCATGTCGATTGCAATATTCCAAAAACGATCCCGGCGATAAACCCCTGTACCGTAAAAAAAGAAACAAAATTCGAACCGCGCATACTGAACCTTGATAATATTAGAAGTGTTCCATTAAGCGCTTGAAGAATCCGCCCAATCCACTCTCTTGGGGATTTACCAGCACATTTCGTTCCAATTTCTTCGCGATCCTCTTTACAATCATCTCCAATTCGGTCGCAGGGGTAGAGGTTGGAAATTCTCTCGCAAAAAGTGCCCTTTTTTTCACACTCATTGAAACTTTCGGGTCGCTCGATACCTGTCCTAAATAGTTCAGATGAAGCTTATCCCCTATATTGACAAGGGCAACTTTTTGTATTTTTTCAAACAAAGCGCTCGCTTCTTTTTCGCTGCGAACTTGATTCATTATAACATTGATATCATTACGAAGACGCGAGGTTATTTTTATCGTGGCGTAGGCATCCGTAATGGCCGCCGGATCGGGGACTGTTACGACGATTACATCGTCGCATGCCCGTAAAAAAAGCTGCGTATGCTCCCCAATTCCCGCACCCGTATCAATAATCATTACATCCAAATCGTCCAAGACATGCGCTTCACCCATAAACCGCTCAAATATCCCCGAGGAGGCATATTTAAAGATCTCTTCCCCGCTTTCACCCGGTATCAAGACCAGATTTTTTTCAATAGGGACCAATATCTCCTCGACAGTGGCTTCCCCTTTGAGTACGTGCAAAATATTTTTTTTAATTTTCACATTGAACATGACATCGAGGTTCGCCAAACCGATATCGGCATCAAAAATTCCCACTTTCAGACCGTGTTTTGCCATCACGTATGCCATATTGGAGCTGATCGTACTTTTTCCAACTCCCCCTTTACCACTGGTGATAGCAATAAAACGGGTTTTTTTAGGGACGGTATGGCGGTTTTGATTCACCAGCGCTTCGAGCTTGGCGGCCTGATGGCTCATGAAGATTCACCTTTACGAAATCCGTTGAGCAAACAATCGACTAAAAAGTCGCTATTTGAGACGACTAAATCTTCCGGAACCTCTTGCCCCACAGAAAAATAGCTGATCGGTATTTTGGTTTCATATACGAGAGAAAAAATATTACCGAATCCTCTCGTCTCATCGAGCTTGGTAAACATCATCGTATCAATCCCTAACGGGGCAAAATTTTCATACGTTGATTTGAGATCCTCATACTTAATCGAGCTTGGCAATACCAGCACCACATCAACGCTGTAGTCGGTATCATTGGAACGGAGACAATCATAGATTTTTTCGATTTTCCCTTTATCGTAAGGGGAGGATCCCATCGTATCGATCAAAATATAATCGCTGTAGCGTAAAGAGTTTAACGCACTGGAAAATTCGGGAGGATCAACGACGGTCTCAATCCCCAGCTTCATCATTCGAGCATACTGCATCAGCTGTTCAACCGCACCGATACGGTAGGTGTCCAATACGACCAATCCTACTTTGTATTTTTTCTCTAAAAGATAGGAGTAACGCGCCGCCAGCTTGGCGATCGACGTTGTTTTTCCTACCCCTGTAGGTCCCACGAGCATCACCACTTTTTTCCCGCCCATTTTTGGTGGGGTTTCCAGACGAACGGGAATCATTTTACGCAAAAGGACTTGAAAATACCGTTTTACCGTTTCCGAATTTTCCCGCATTTTGGAGGGCATATGCTCCAACGTCAGTTGCATGATTTCATCCAAATGTTCTTGATTCATCCCGCTTTGCTGTGCTAAACGGTATATCTCTGCAAATTCCGAGGGAATCGATACCGATGTTTTCGGCGATTTTTCATCCCAGAACATGTTTTGAATCAGCTTTACTTTATCTCCCAGTTTTTCAATCTCATCTTTGATCCGCTTGAGATCTTCACTCTCCGCCGCAGGCGCATGCCTTGGTATCCGTTCTTCTTCGGTCACTTCCGCAATTTTGGATATCTGCTTGGCTGCTTCGGAAATATTGTAGAGGACATCGCTGCTTTTTTGCGCGAGTGGGCGCTGCTGGGCTAACGGTTCTTTGTTTCTCGGGCTTGGCTTGGATAGGGATTCTTCCTCGATGCCAACGACGATCTCATACAGCGCACTTTTCCCCAGCGATTTTTTTTGGATCTCCCGCGTTTCAATGAGCATTGCATCTTCGCCTACTTCCAACTGCGCTTTTTTAAGCGCTTCGGCAGGGGTGGAACCGCTAAAGGTCAAGATTTTCATATCGTCTCCGTCTTTTCTGTGCGTTATAACCCAAACTGCGTAAGGGGATGAGAACGCTTAAGCGCTCTTTCCATGCCCGATGCGGCACCGTAAGCTCACGTGTCTTGATCGAGCGATTATCAAAAAATATCATATCCAAATCAAGCGTTCTCGGAGCGTTCGCAAAACTTCGCTTACGTCCAAAATGTTTTTCAATCCTCCAAATCCGCCTCAATAGTCTGCGAGGGGTCAGAGAAGTGACAATTTCAATAACCGTGTTCTCAAAATCAGCCTGCTGCGCATATCCAAAAGGGGGATTCCGTAAAATCACCCCGCTTTGAATCGGAGTCAATTGAGTACAGCGGCATAAATAGATCCACAGGTGATCTAAGCGCCGTTGCGTATCCCCTACATTTCCGCCTACACCCAAAAGGACACGATAACGATACCCCGAGGGCTTTGGCTTACTGTGAGGAAAAAAGCGATTGATGATAATACAATGGTGTTCATCCAATCTGCGCTGTAACGGCATTGTGATTATTCTTGGGTTGCACCTTGCTGTGCGGCGCGCATGGCATTGATCTCACTTAATACTTGCATCATCCCAACCATTGCCAAGTGGTATCCAAACGGCCCAAATCCAATAATAGAAGAGGTGCACGCAGGTGCCGTCATACTTTTTTGACGAAACTCTTCACGACGATAAATATTGCTGATGTGCACTTCAATCGTCGGAATGTTCACCGCTGCAATCGCATCACGAATCGCGATGGAGGTATGGGTATACGCTGCTGGATTAATAATAATTCCGTCTGTTTCTCCATAGCACTCTTGGATACGGTCGACGAGTTCACCCTCCAGATTACTTTGGTAAAATTCGATTTCGATGCCGTTTTGCGTAGCAAACTCTTTCATTTGCGCATGAATCTGCTCTAGGCGCATTGGGCCGTACACTTGCTGATCGCGAACGCCGAGCATATTGAGATTTGGACCTTGGATTACCGCTATTTTCATTCATAAACCTTGACTGTTTCTTTTTAAGAATTGATTATACGCAGTCATAGATTATAAGGAACTAAAAAGAGGTTTCATCGCACGGTCCATCTCCTTTTTATCCGCGAAATAGACACATTCGATATACTTACGCTTATCGATATTTCCAAAAGGATTGTTTTGCAAATACTTCTCGCCGACGCCATTTTCACCCCGGATGCCATTCTCCGCGATCACGGGATCGTTTTTGAAAAAACCATTCTTGAAATTGCCCCCAATGACCTACTGAGAGAGACGTACGGTTCACACTGTCAAGAGCTTGGCGCAGGTTCCATCCTCATGAGCGGCCTCATCAATTCCCATGTTCATTTGGAATTCAGTGCCAACCAATCCACCCTCATATACGGTGGTTTCATGCCATGGCTTTCAAGCGTTATCTCGTCGCGTGATGATCTGATCAATGGCTGTGATGACGAATGTATGGAGCGTGCTATACAATCGATGCTGGAGAAAGGGATCACTGCTTTCGGTGCGGTGAGCTCGTACGGATTTGATTTGAGTGCATGCTCCAATGCACCTCAAAAAGTCGTCTTCTTCAACGAGCTCATCGGTTCCGATCCCAAAATGGCCGATGCGCTCTATGCCGATTTTCAAGAGCGTCTTTTTACATCACAAGCGATCAAACGCGAAGGGTTCCATTCCGCGGTTGCGATTCACTCCCCCTACTCCGTCCATCGGGTCATTATCCAGAAAGCTTTAAAATACGCCAAAGAGAATCATCTACGCGTTACTGCCCATTTTATGGAGAGTTCTTCCGAGCGAACTTGGCTCGATACCAATAGCGGCGATTTCAAGCCTTTTTTTGAAAATTTTTTAAAACAGACTCAAGCCGCCAATACGGCAAGGGAGTTTTTAACCTATTTCCGTGACGTCCCTACTCTCTTTACCCATGTCATTCATGCTACTGCGGATGAACTGGAGCAGATCCATGACGGCGGTCACACGGTTATCCACTGCCCGATTTCCAACCGTCTCTTAGGAAATGGAATCATCGATTTAGCACGGTTACACTCCAATAATATCCGCTGGGTCTGCGGTACCGATGGCCTTAGTTCCAACTATGCCCTGGATCTGTTCGAAGAGATGAAAATCGCTCTTTTTATGCACCATTCACTCGATTTACTGACTCTTTCACACCAGCTGTGGCGAAGTGTCACCTGCGATGCGGCAAATGCCCTTGGACTAAATTGTGGTACAATCGCACCTTCTTTTGATGCAGATATATTGGTTGCACGCATCCACTATCCGATCAACGATCAATTGCCGATACATCTTCTGTTGCGGCCGCCTCATATTGAATCGGTTTATATCCTAGGCGACAAAGTAAAAGGGGACTAATTATGGAAATACTCAAAAAAATAGCCTCATGTCTGGCTTCACTCTTGCGATTCATTCAAGCAAATTTTAAAGCAACCCTGCTGGTTCTTTTCGTTCTCTGGCTCGTCATCCCCTCTGGAGAAGAGGGCATTGCGTCCCATAATCTTGAAAAAATTTCCCTTGTAGGGCCGATTCTCGATGCCACCTCTATTGTTCAGCAAATCGACGAAGTGAGAGAAGACGAAGAGATCAAAGGGGTCTTGTTCAGCATTGACTCTCCCGGCGGTGCCGTTGCCCCCTCTGTGGAGATTGCTTATGCGATAAAACGGCTTGCGGAAGTTAAGCCGGCAGTTGTCTATGCGGCGGGGATCATGGCGAGCGGCGGATACTACTCGGCGATATGGGGAACGGAAATTTTCGCCAATCCAGGCAGTATGATAGGTTCCATCGGAGTCATTTTAGAGGGTGCCGATATTTCTGAGCTGATGCACAAAGTGGGGGTAAAAACCCAAATTGTTCACGCGGGTACTTATAAACAAGTAGGAACCTTTGATCGCCCATGGAGCACTATAGAACGGGCCGAACTTGAAAAAGTAATCAAGGGAACCTACTCCCTTTTTGTCGGTGACGTTGCCCGTGCCCGTAAGCTGGATCTGAATAAAAGCGCTGAGTATGCTGATGCCCATATCTTTACCGCTCAACAAGCACAAAAAGTCGGACTCATTGACCAAATCGGCGTCGAATTTGATGCCAAAAAGCGCGTTGAGCAGCTTACCAATATTGAAGATCCGATCTGGAATAAAGAAGACCCTATGGACCGATTCTTTAAACGCTTTGCGGCGGAGGGATCAACCCTCCTGCATACCTATTTTCCGCCGGTTACGTTGAAATAATCTGTAACACTTTCGAGCGGACAATCCTCCGCTCATTCATCGCTTCATACTCATCTCCGACTTGCAACTCATCCAGATCGATCACTTTCCCCTCACGGGCAATCTGGGCAAATCCGCTCTTATTTTTATTTTTCGGATGATTGGCATTAAAACCTTCGGTTAACTGTGTGATCACAAACTGCTTTTGTCGCAGTGTCGATTCGATGCTTTGTGTCAACCGCTCCATCAACGGAGAAAGCTCACGTTTACTCTGTTCTATTCGCTGTACCATCTGTCGGTTCAAACGTTCTTTTAGCTCTTTAACAAGCTCGCTTTGCACTTCCAAACGATGCTCTACCCCGTGGCGTTTGAACGCCTCTTGCATCGATAGAAGCTGTTCTCGCTTGCGTTCCAACCTCTGAGCAACCATCCCATACGCACCATAGCGCATCTCATCAATACTCTGCATCAGCTCATTGCGATCGGGAAGCAACATCTGCATAGCGGCACTGGGGGTAGGTGCACGCATATCCGCTACATAATCACTGATTACCCAGTCAATCTCATGCCCCACTGCCGAAATAACCGGTGTTTGCATCGCAAAAATGGCATCCGCTACCACTTCTTCATTGAACGGCCACAGGTCTTCAACGCTTCCGCCGCCACGCCCCACAACCACGGCATCACACCCTAGCGTATCCGAAAGTTTTAGCGCATCTGCTATCATCGCGGCTGCCCTATCTCCTTGAACCAATACATCAATAACAATGAGATTTACGAGTGGCCATCTTGTTGTTGCAACACGCTGCATATCCTGCAGTGCTGCCCCTGTAGCCGATGTCACCAATGCAATGGTTCGGGGGAATTTTGGAAACGGTTTTTTACGAGATGGATCGAAATACCCTTTTTCTTCAAGCTTTTTTTTGAGCTGTTCGAAGGCTACTGCCAATGCTCCTGCCCCAAACGGTTCCACGCTGACACAGTTAATCTGATATTCTCCGCGAGGCTTGTAAAGGCTTAACGCGCCATGGATCACGACATGCGCTCCCTCATCGAGAGAAAACTTCAATCGCGCCGCATTGCCGCGGAACATCACGCATTTGATACTCGATTCGGAATCTTTAAGGGTAAAGTAGATGTGACCGCTGCCGTGCTTGGTGACACGAGAAAGTTCTCCCTCAACACTGACAAATTCAAAGGTTGTCTCCAAAAATGTTTTAATCTGCTCATTAAGATTGCTAACGCTTAAAGTAAAAGCCATAAAACTATTTTTTGCGTGCAATCATCAGCGTTGAAATATCCATCGAAAAACTTTTAACATAAAGCATTTCAAATCCAGCTTCTTCGAGCTCTTGAGACATATTCCCGACACTCAAAAAACCTTCGATGGAATCGGGTAAATAACGATACGCTTCATAATTATTGGAGATAAGTCCGCCGATACGAGGAAGTACATTATTCATATACCAATCGCGTATTTTTCCCAATACTGAAGGTGTTTCATTCTTCATAAATTCAAGAATTACCACCAATCCTCCCATTTTGAGAACACGATTAAATTCTAAAAATGCAGCTTGGCGTTCCATCACATTGCGAATACCGTACGAAATACTAATAATGTCCGCCGAGCCGTTTTCACGCGGTAACGCAGTTGCAGGTGCAATGTAAAAGGATAACGAGGGGAACTTCTCGCGTCCAACACCTACCATCCCCTCGGATGGGTCAATCCCGATAATCTCATCGATTTGAATTTTTGATTCTTCCGCGATTCGCTTCCAATATCCCATCATATCACCCGTACCGCAGGCAACATCGACAATAGATAAGGCATTGTCACCACAATAACCAAAAGCTTTTGTACACGCTTTTTTCCGCCAAATCGTATCGACACCCATACTAAGAACCCGATTTGCGCGATCATAAGTGGGGGCAATATCATTAAACATCGATACAATTTTTTCTTGGCGAGTCATACTGTTTACTTCCTATTTCTTTTTCATCCAGAGGATTATATCTTCATGGATTTTAGCGCTCATTACCTCAAAGTCCTCTGTTGTTTGGCCAATACTATGCAATCCGCCACCAATTTTTGGGGCAATATAGCTGAGATACCAATCGCATACGTCACGGGTCGCTTCCATCATCGCCGCTCCCCCCTCAATCATCACCAACGAATACTCATCCATCCGCTTCAGTGTCGATTCGATAAATACGTTGCGCTTTGGAATGTTAAAAAGAGGGATCGTGCGATCGAAGTCATCGGCATGCGAATAGATCAATACGTCCGGAGCTTTTCCGTTCACCATTCGTGCATCCAGCGTCGGACGATCAAGGCGAACCGTATTTCCGCCAATCACGATCAGATCACACGCGTCTCTTAATGCATGCACATGCTCTCGAGACGTTGTCGAACTGACGATTCCGCCATCTATCGTACCGTCAAGCCTTTGCGCCCATTTGAAAAAGACGAACGGCTTCTTCTGCCATCGGATAAAAGGTTCCAAAAGTTTTGCTCCCTCTTCTTCCATCACGCCGAAGGTGCAAGCAATACCGGCTTGCGTCAAAATATCACCTCCGCCGGCAGCCTCCGCATTAGGATCTTTACACGAAATAAAGAGTGATTTAATCCCCAAGTCACGAATGAGTAAAGCGCATGAGGGTGTTTTTCCGCTGTGAGCACAGGGTTCGAGAGTGACCGCCATACGAACAGTTTCAAACAGTCCGTTATGGTGAGCTTTGAGATAATCATGAATAACGAATGAATCATCGCAGTTCGATAATGCCGTGTCACCGCTAAGGGAAATATAGGCGTCGCGCAATGCGTATACCTCGGCATGCGGACCGCCCGCTCTTTTATGGGCAGAAACAGAGAGTATCTCTCCGTGAGGCCCGATACAGACAGCACCGACGCTGGGATTTGGAAAAGTTAAGAGTTGATAGTCCCACGCTGCGTTGAGCGCGAGTTTCATAGGAGAGTAGGTATCAGCGGACTCCATTACCACTCAAAATAGGTCTTGGCCTTGCTAATGCTGCGAAAAGGGACAGTCTTATCCCCATCCTCTTTCGTCTTGATGGTAATGTCTTCGCTCGTAACCGCGATCAACTCCCCTTCAAATTTCTCTTTGTCCATGGTTGAAAGGGATACTTTTTCCCCAACAGACTGAATGAAATGATCCAACGTTTTAAGGCGGCGCTCAATTCCTGGGGAACTGACTTCAAGCCGATAATCTCCGCTGACAGGAGAGGTGATGTCCAAAAGCGGAGAAATCAAATGGGAAAGGTTCGCACATTGATCCAAACTGACACCGCCGGGAGCCGTCACGCTCACCCGATAGATCGTATTTTCATTTTCATTGACAATGGCCGTATCGTAAAGAGACAACCCTACCGATTCAACCATTTTTTTGATATCGCTCTCAAGACTCATCTTTCTTCTCCTTGGAGATTTTGGCAAAAAGTGCCTCAATATTTTGACTACGCTTTAGGGTATCATCAAATACAAAGGTTAATGTAGGGGAGCGAAACCACCCTTGGTCCCGTAAACAATACTCTTCAAGAATCGGACGCGCTTTTTCTAACATACGGATAAAAGCGGCTTGTTCTTGCGGAGTATAGGTATGAGGATCAAGATAGATTTTAGCATCACTGCGGCCGCGTGAACAGCGGACATCAATCACATCGACCTCACGAAGGCGCGCATCTGATAGTTGCGACAGCGCTTCAGGGATCAACTCTTTGAGGATCGATTCCGTTCGCTTTACTTTAATCTGTCCAGGAGTCACAGGGTTACTTTTTTCTCAATTTTCTTGAAGGTTTCGATGACGTCACCCACTTTTACATCGGTGTATCCGTTGAGAACAACACCACAATCAAACCCTTTACCAACCTCTTTGACGTCGTCTTTGAAACGTCGGAGTGACGTTAAATCGCCCTCATGGATAACAACGCCTTCACGAATAACGCGAACCATGCCACCACGTACCAATTTACCATCAACAACAACACATCCCGCGATTGTTCCTGCCCCTTTTGGCATTGGGAACGTATCGCGCACTTCAGCTTGACCCGTATTTTCTTCACGGTACTGCGGTGCCATCATCCCTGTCAACATAAGCTTGACATCGTCAATAAGCTCATAAATGATGGAATAGGTTTTAATATCAACACCCATTTGTTTTGCCATAGCTTTGACATTACCTGTTGGACGAACATTAAATCCAAGAAGGGCACAGTTTTCACTGTTATTGACCAAAGCAACGTCATTCTCGGTAATACCACCGACACCCGATGAAATAACCTCGACTTTGACCTCTTCATTACGCAATTCCGCAAGGGCAGATTTAATCGCTTCAAGTGAACCGTGCACGTCTGTTTTAAGGACGACTTTAAGGGCTTTAACACGACCCTCAACGACCAATGAGGTTAACTCATCAAACGTTGTTTTTGTACTGAGGGAAAGTTCACGGTGACGGTCATACTCATACCGTTTTTGAGCGTACTCTCTCGCATCTTTATCGCTTTCCATCGCCATCATTATTTCACCCGATGGCGGAACTTCATTGAGACCGACGACAACCGCTGTTTGGCTCGGTCCGATCTGTTGGATTTGTGCTTTTCGATCATTAATAAGAGCACGTACCCGTCCATAGGAACCGCCACATACGATATTGTCACCGAGCTTGAGCGTACCGTTTTGAACGATAACCGTTGCCACCGGTCCACGCCCTTTTTCAAGGGTACTTTCAACAACCACGGCTTTAGCCATAGCCGTCGGATCCGCTTTGAGTTCCATAATTTCAGATTGCAATAAAATGGCTTCTAGCAGTTCATCAAGACCCGTCATGGCTTTCGCAGATACACCGACAAACTCGACATCTCCACCCCATTCAATCGGGTTCAGACCAAGCTCTGCCATTTGTCCTTTGACCATATCGGGATTAGCACCCGGTTTGTCCATTTTGTTGATCGCAACGATAACCGGAACTTTCGAATCTTTAGCATGCTGCACCGCTTCTCGCGTTTGTGGCTTAACGCCATCATCTGCTGCAACAACAATGATAATAATATCGGTCAATTGCGCACCGCGTGCACGCATTGCGCTAAAGGCTTCGTGACCAGGAGTATCCAAGAAAGTAATCAACTTGCCCTTCTGCTCTACCGAATACGCACCGATATGTTGCGTAATTCCACCGGCTTCGCCATGTGCCACTTTTGCATTTCGAATCGCATCAAGGAGTGACGTTTTACCATGGTCAACGTGTCCCATGATCGTGATGACCGGAGGTCGCTCTTCCATGTGTGCAGAATCGATCATCGATTCATCGTAGGCTTCTTCCAAGTTAAAGGCGTCTTTTGGATCGATGGTTGTAACTTCGACGCCAAATTCGCTTGCAAGAATTTCGATTTCATCTTTGCCCAAAAAGTCATTTTTGGTGACCATCATTCCAAGGTCGAAGAGAACTTTAATGACGTTTGAAATACTTTGACCCACTTTTTCAGCGAACTCATAAACACGGACATCCTCTGGAATTTCTACGTGAGTAATGACTTCATCTTCTTTTGCGTCTTTTGCATATTTTTTACGTGTTTCTCTCGAAACTTTACGAGGTTTACCTTTATTGGCACCCTGCTTTTTACCGGCATTACGTCCAGGAGGCTTTTTCTCTCTAGGCTTCTGTTCCTCTTCAGGAGGAACGTTTTGTCCTAAATCGTTCAAATCCATCAAAACGATTTGATTTTCTTCGTAGTCCATCGATACATTTGACATATCACCGCCAAAAATGTCGAGACGAACCCCTTGCTCTTTTCTTTGCGTAGGAGAACTGCTGTGCAGTTTTTTAGCTTTTTTGGCTTCGAGCTCGCGCTGTACTTCTGCACTGACTTTACCGTATTGAGAAATATTAATATTCTCGTATTTTGGTGCTGCAACAACTTCTTCTACAGGACGTGCTTTTTTGACGATTTTCAGACCGGATCGCTTTGGCACTTCAATCGCTACAGGAGCCTCGACAGCCGATTGCTCTTGAGGAGTCTCTGCCGCAGTTGGTTGATCTGACACGAGTACTTCGGCAACCATTGGTGCTTTTGTCTCTTCTTGGATTTCGACATGCGGAACAATAACTTCTTCTTTTGGAGCTGTCTTCGACGCACTCGCTTCGATAGCTGCTCCGCTCATGATGTAGTTCATGATTTTTTCAGCCTCTTCCATTGATACTGTGCTTGAAGCTGTTTTAACATTCAACCCCATTGTTGTAGCTTTATCAACAACCTCTTTAGAATTGATACCAAGTTCCTTGGCAATTTCATGAACTCTTACTTTATCCATCATTAACGACAATCTCCTTTAACCGATTCATAAGCATCTCAAGCGCGTTGCTCTTGCACTGACGGGCGAGAAGCCCTGGAGTTTTTTTATGTTCAAGACACCCTGAACATAGATAAAAACTTCGCCCCATCCCTTGATAGGGTTCTAAAATTCCCTTACAACATTGAAGTCGAATAAGGGAAGATTGTGCGAAGCGTTCGCGACATACCACACACATACGTATGGGTTGATTTACAATTTGCGCCATTATATCCAATACTTTCTTTAGTTAGCGTTCAATAACCAGTCCATCGTTATCAAAACTCAGAACCTTCACCTCAAAATCGGGAAACGCCTCTTTAAATTTCTCCGCCATCCCCGGCGCATCCTCATCGTAAACCATATTGAAGAAGGTCGATCCGCTCCCAGAGAGGGTGCTCATCAATGCCCCGTTATCGTATGCCATTTTCTGTACATCGAAAAGTTCGGGAAGCATTTTCATCCGTACTCTTTGGTGAAAACGGTCCTGTGTCGCGAGACGCAACATTTCCCAATCCTCGTTAAAAAATGCTCCGACCGTCACCGCTGTGTGTGAGAGATTGAAAACGGCATTCTCTTTACTGTAGGATCTTGGAAGCGTGGTGCGCGATTTGGCCGTTGAAATCGGTTTATTCGGAATGACGACTACCGCTCTCAAATAATCGGGCATATGTTTCTGCTGTGAAAAAACTTTTTGTTTTTCTACCATTGCACAATTGAATCCTCCCATAACGGCAGGGGTGATATTGTCCGGATGCGATTCGTAGATCAAGGCGTGATTTAGAATACGGCGCTTCGATACTTTTACCCCTGCTGCTTCATGAGCGCAACTGATTGCACTCACGATAACGGCCGACGAACTCCCAAGACCGCGCGACATCGGAATTTGATTGTAAAACGTGAATTTAAAATTCTGTCTCTTTTGCGTCAATCGGCGATAATGTTCGTTGAAAATACTCACAAAGAGATTATTTCCTTTGAGACGGGGATTATTCTCCCCCTCCCCTTTGATGGCTACCGTAAAAAAACGAGACGGAATCAGCTCGACACGATTGCGCAAATCGACGGCCAATCCCAATGAATCAAATCCAGGTCCTAGATTGGCACTGGTTGCGGGTACACTTATAAACACACTATTTCCTTATCCAACCGCTTCAATTCCATAATATGGGGCACTGTCAGTATTAAAATTCTTTACATCTATCGTTTGCGGAAGCTCAAACCCTTTAAGGGTCGGATTTTCTAATGGTTCCATAGTAATCGTATTGCTATTTTTAACAAAATAGAGCTTTCCAACTGCTTTTATCGGGTGATTTGCATTAAAAAAGAACCCATCCACAGCCAATAACGGGATATTGCGGACAATACAGAGAGTTTTCAAAAAAAGATAGGCAACTTTAATCCCCATAAAACTGCCAGGTCCATTGGCATAAATCAGATGGTTAAAGCGGTATTTCTTCAATAAATCATCAAAAATCAACGCCAATACATCGGAACCCAATCCATCGCTATGAATGGATTCGGTCAGCCTCCCATTCTCGTCGTAGACTCCCACATGTACGGGACTTCCTAACGCGATGACAATCGCATCATGCATACGCTTTGACCAGCTCTTTGGATTCTGCTGTGATGAGTTCCACGATCTCATAATTTGCGGGATCTTTTAAGAGTTCGAGGGTTAATTTGTGGTTTAGATCATGACTGCCGGCAAATGCCTCATAATTGCCGATAAAATTCATTCCGATAAGCGACATGTCTCCGATCGCATCGAGAATTTTATGGCGCACAAATTCGTCCGTAAACCGAAGCCCTTCAGGATTGAGAACTTTTTTGTCGTCCAGAACAACGGCATTTTCGAGACTCCCTCCCAAAGCAAGCCCCTTCGAACGAAGGTACTGCACCTCATGGACAAACCCAAATGTGCGGGCTCTGGCAATCTCTTTTTTGTAATTTTCTTTGGTAAATTTCAATACATAACTTTGCTGATCGATAACCGGATGGGCAAATTTAATCGTAAAGTCGTAACTGAGATCATCGGAGGGGGAAAGTTTTACGTACTTGTCTCCCTCTTTGACTTCTACTTCTTTTTTAATCCGCATTATTTTTTTAGGACTTTCAAGTTCTAAAACCCCTGCTTCGTCCAACAGCATGCAAAAGCTCATGGAAGAACCGTCCATAACGGGAACTTCATCCGCATCGACAACAACTCGTAAATTATCAATTCCATACGCATAAATAGCGGACAGCATATGCTCGATTGTCGAAATAGAGACACCGTCCTTGCCGATAACGGTTGCCATTTTTGTATCGACAACGCTCTGGGGGGTCAAAGGAATAGAAACTCCGGCATCACTTCTAAAAAAGACAATACCGCTATTGCTCTCTAAGGGTTCAAGCCGTAAATGTACCGGCACCCCTTTATGCAGTCCAATACCCACCAGCTCAACACTTTTGGCGATTGTTGTTTGTCTTGTCATCGTATTTCCTTAAACTGGGACATTCACTGTGATTATAACCACATTCTTACTGCTGGTCGATGAACACTTTAGCCGAATCAATAACATTGGTTATATTATCAGCAATCCATTTACTGTCCATCCACTCTTCCGGACGAACTTCTATCCCTTGTACCAAAACACCGAAATGGAGATGATCGCCCATCGCATAGCCACTCATACCCGTTTTTGCAATCTCTTGATCCGAAACAACACGATCCCGCTCTTGGACATGAAGCTCTGAACAGTGACCGTAAAGGGTGTAAAGACCGAAACCGTGATCGATAATTGGAAGATTCCCGTAAATACCGTTTGATTTAGCAAAAATAACATTACCACCGTTGGAACTTTTAACTGCTCCCATCTGAACGCTCGCCAGATCCAGTCCCATATGATACGCTTGACTAACGTTCTCTTGCCCTTTATAGCTGTAGATACGGTGATCCCCGAAATCGGCTACTTTTTGACCGTTTACCAACGGATAAAAAGGGACGGGTCTGAAATCACTGATCATGGCACTCGATACTTTGGAGGTAACTTGGTGGATAATTTTTTCGTTATCTGCACGCACTTTTTCGTTAATGATACGAAATTGTTCGAGCCTGTCATCCACTCCGATCGTCTGCTGGTACACGTTGGCCAATTCGGCTATTTTGCCATCCAAAAATGCGTCACTGAGCTCAATATTGGATACTTTGTAGGCATGATCTTTTAATCGCAAAGGGACAGTACTTTTCGTTTCATTGCCCGCTTTATCACGCGCTACGACCGTTGCGCTGAAACTCTCAGCCTGAACAGGCCATGCCAACAACGAAGCATAATATCCTGCCTTATAAAAAGGCTGTGCCATGAATGTTTTGCCGTAATTGGTATGAATTTTCAAGCTCTCCATGTGGGGATCGTTCGCTTTGAAAATAACGATAGCCGATCCCCCTTTCTGGATCTTATACGAGCTGGTTATAACCGAAAGAACGGGGCGGCGCTGATCGATAACCAGAGGAATCTCCTGCTT
>JAUXSZ010000005.1 GCA_030679635.1 Sulfuricurvum sp.
GGGGATATCGGAAAGCTTCTCGCTTTGAGCATCAAAACGCCCCGAAAGAAGGGCTCTTAAACTCTCGTGGCTGAGTTGCGGTGCCTCAAGCAGGGTTGGTTTGCTCAAAGGTAGCCTTTACAAATGCGAGAATCGTCGCATTCGGCGTTTGTAAGCGTGAGGTAAACTCAGGATGGAACTGTACTCCCAAAAACCACGGATGTTCCGGTATTTCGACCGCTTCAATAAGCCCGTCCGATTCGCCCGTGACGACCATCCCTGCACGCTCAAGATCATCGCGGAAAGTAGGATTGGCTTCGTAGCGGTGACGATGACGTTCATGGATCAGCTTGGCACCGTTGTAGGCAGCGCGCAGACGCGATCCCTCTTTCGTTTCACACGGGTATTCTCCCAAGCGCATGGTTCCCCCCATAGGTGAACGGTGGGTTCGGAGCTGTTTTTGACCCGACTGGTCGATAAAGTTATCGATCAGATAGATCATCGGATGGGTCGTATTAGGATTGAATTCGATGGAATTTGCATCCTCAAAACCTAAAACATTGCGAGCGTACTCAACGAGCGAGAGCTGCATTCCCAAACAAATTCCGAGATACGGGAGGCGGTTTTCTCTCGCGTAACGGATGGCCTGAATTTTCCCCTCAACACCGCGGTTTCCAAATCCACCTGCCACGAGGACAGAATCGCAATCGCGCAAGAAGACTTCAGCCCCCTGCTCTTCGATTTTTTCACTGTCGATCCAGTTGATTTTAACGCGGGTATCGAGATGGGCCCCCGAGTGGATGAGCGCTTCGATGAGGGATTTATACGATTCTTTGAGTTCCAGGTATTTTCCGACCAAACCGATAGTGACCCGGTGTTTCGGAGAAACAATCTTTTTGACCAACGTGTCCCATTGTTCCATATCGGGCTTGAGATCACCCAACCCTAGCTCTTTGGCGATCGGGGCGAGGATATTTTGCTGTAAGAAGCTCAGAGGAACAGCATAAATCGTTTGCTCATCCATCGCTTCAATGATGCTATCGGAAGTGACATCGCAGCTGAGAGCCAGTTTTTTCTTGAACGTTTTAGGAAGCTGTTCTTCGCTACGGGCGATAATCATCTGCGGGGTGATACCGATACGGCGTAGCTCTTGGACGGAGTGCTGCGTCGGCTTGCTTTTGTGCTCACCCGCAGCTTTGATAAACGGTATGAGGGTCACGTGGATGAAAAACGTCCCCTCTACCTCGTCATCATGCTTCATCATACGGATCGCTTCCATAAACGGCAACCCCTCGATGTCTCCGACGGTACCCCCCAGCTCTACGACGAGAATCTCGTGCCCCTCGCCCGCTTTTTTGATACGGTCAACGATTTCGCCGACAATATGGGGGACGACTTGGATGGTCTGCCCTAAATAGCCGCCGGCACGCTCACGCTCGATAACGCTGCTGTACACTTGCCCTGTCGTGAAATTGCTCGTACGCAAAAAGGATGCATCCAAAAACCGCTCATAGTTTCCAACATCCAAATCGGTTTCAGCACCGTCTTTGGTCACGAATACCTCTCCATGCTCCAAGGGGCTCATGGTTCCCGGATCGACATTGATATACGGATCGATTTTGAGCATTCCTACGTTTTTGCCTGCGTGGGTGAGCAATGCGCCGATACTAGCAGCGGTGATCCCTTTGCCAAGTGAACTGAGTACGCCGCCGGTTACAAAAATATACTTGGTCATGAATCATTCCTTCGGGTTGTGGATCAAAATATTGGGTGAAAACGGGCCAAATAGGCATTTGCAACGACTTTTAGGAGCCGTAATTTAAGTAGACCATTATATACTGTTATGGCTTATAAAAAGGAAAACTTTGTGATGGAATCGGCTCTTTATTATGTCACGATAGCGATGGGTTTTTCGATCGTTCTTAATCTGATTCTGAAACGGTTTGGAATATCACAAATCATCGGCTATATCTTCACGGGCGTTGCGGTTGCCTATTCGTTCGATCTTCGGCACATTTCCGATACCCATACTCTGGAGTTGATTGCCGAATTCGGCGTGGTCTTTTTGATGTTTACGATTGGGCTGGAGATGTCACTTCAGCGGCTTGTCTCGATGAAAACGTTCGTTTTTTTCAACGGGACGCTTCAGGTGATGGTTACCGCGGGACTTTTTTTCGCGTTAGCATACGAGGGGTTTCATATCTCGCTCGAGGCGTCACTCATTATCGCAATGGCGCTTTCCCTTTCGTCCACGGCCGTTGTTCTTTCGTATCTGAAATCAACCAAAGAGATTTCACGCCCCTATGGTCAACGTTCCGTAGGGATCTTGATTTTTCAAGACATAGCCGTTATCCCCATTTTACTCTTAATCGGTTTTTTAAATTCGGGCAATCAAGATATCGGGAAGGCATTGCTGCAAACGGCACTGAGCGCCGCGATCATTGTGGGGCTCTTGTTTATTATCGGAAAGAGGGTGATGACGTGGCTGCTCCATTTCGCTTCTTCAAGCAACGTGGACGAGCTTTTTATGGGATCGGTATTGGTGATTGTGGTCTCCTCCTCATTGCTCGCAGCGCACTTCGGATTTACCTATTCTCTGGGGGCATTTGTTGCGGGAATGATCATCGCCGAGACGCGATACCACAACAAGGTTGAATCGGACATCGCTCCTTTCAAAGATCTACTCCTGGGAACCTTTTTTGTCACCGTGGGGATGAAGATCGATTTGGCTTTTTTTGTTGCGCATGCGGGTCAAATTTTTGCCATTTTGTTGGGGGTGTTGCTGATTAAAGCACTCATCATCTTCGGCATCATCAGAATTTATTCAAAGCCGAAAATCGCTTTTAAAACGGCGATGGCGTTGGCTCAGGTTGGGGAATTCTCGTTTGCGATTTTTGCCCTTGCAGGGAACCATCAACTGCTGGATCCCCATTTGTCGCAGATGCTCGTTTTGGTCGTTGTTTTGTCGATGCTAATTACCCCGTTTATGCTCTCAAACATTGCTAGTGTCAGTGCTCTTTTTTTCAAAGATCCGGGAATGACCGAAGACTTTGGATCGTTTTCGGGGGAGCAGAATCATGTTATTGTGTGCGGTTACGGAATCGTCGGAAAATTTGTCGTTAAAGCGCTTCGCTCAGAGGGGGTGAAGTATGTCATTGTCGACAACAGCTATAAACATGTGCAAGAGGCGCTAAACGACGGAGAAGAGGCGTATTACGGCGATATGTCTAAATTGGTTATTTTGGATAAATTGCATATTCAAGATGCCATCAGCGTCATTGTCACTCTCGATAATTTGGAGAAAAAACGGCTTATATGTGAAAGCATACTGGGATATGCACCCCAGGTCAAGGTCGTCGTCAAAGTGATCAGTTTAGAGGAAAAGAGAGCGCTCAGAGGGCTCCCCATCACCGTAACGGTAGATGGAAAAAAAGAGGTTGCAAGCAGACTGGTGTCCGAAGCGCTGCACTGCAATTTATGATTCTTGAGGTTTGTCGGTTACGAGCCACTGGAGGTAGTTGATCGACCAATCAAGATCGGTGAAGGCTTCTTCTACTTCTGCTACAGGCTGATCAAGGTGACTCTTGAGCTCTCTGATCCGCTGCTTTAAGTACTGTGCCATATGGTGGTAGGTATTGAGCGAGGTATCATCCTGTGCTTTGATGATCAGATCCTCCAGCGTAGCCACCAGCTCTTTTTCGTTGGAAAACATGTTTCCCGCTTTGCGGAGGGTTCGCTGTACTTTTTGAAGATGTTCCATGTCGAGTTTGAATTTTTTTTCTAATGACATCTTAGTTTCCTCTCGAACCGGGTTTGATAGCCTCAGAACCCTCTACGCACAACGGACAGTTATCGGGAGCATACATCTCAAAATCGAAATCAGCCAGCGCAAAGAGCGGTTTGTTATCGGGGAGGGAACAATTTGTTTTTCGACCCAAAGCACTGCCGTTGCGTTTGCAGAATCCGCGGTTGGCGAGTGCCGCAAATGCGATCACCTCTCCGCCCAATCTCTCGATCTCAAAACCCGCTTCCATAGCAGAACCGCCCGTGGTGATAATGTCTTCACAAACGAGTACTTTTTCCCCTTCGGTGATCTCAAAGCCGCGGCGTAGGGCCATTTTCCCTTCAATGCGTTCGGTGAAAATAAACCGGACATCCAGTGCCGTGGCCAGTGCGAATCCGGCGATAAGTCCGCCCAGAGCAGGGGAGCACACGGTATCGATATGGATTCCGCTCTCTTTGATCTGCTGCGCTAATGCCTCTGCTAGGAGTTTGGCAGTTTTCGGATCTTCGAGCACTTTTGCCGATTGGAGGTAATACTGGGAGTGATTGCCGGAACTGAGTTTAAAATGCCCCTCTAGAAGAGCATTGGCGTCCATGTAGATAGATTTGATGTCCATGGCTATACCGTTAAAATGTCGTGCTCTTTGGTTTTGAGCAATTCATCCATCTTGACGATGTATTTATCCGTAATTTTCTGCACTTTTTCTTGGGCGCTTTTGGACTCGTCGGCGGTGATCAGCTTCTCTTTTTCAAGAACTTTGATTTTGTCATTCGCTTTTTTACGGTCATTTCTCACCGCAACTTTTGCATTTTCAGCCATTGTTTTGGCTTTTTTAGCGGTTTCTTGACGCTGATCTACCGTCATCGGAGGGAAGAAAAGTTTAATTTCAGTTCCGTTGTTATTCGGATTGACGCCGATATCGGCTTTCATGATCGCTTTTTCGATGACGCTGAGCATAGACTTTTCCCACGGAGAGATCGTGATCGTCGTAGCATCGGTGGCCAATACACTTCCTGCTTGATCGATCGGTATCATAGAGCCGTAGCTTTCAACGCGAATGTTGTCGAGCATTTTTGTGGTTACTCTTCCGGTACGAAGAGTACGGAAATCACTCAACAAATGATCTGCGCCTCCTTGCATCTGATCTTCACAAAATTGATATATTTCGTTTAGCATGAATAACCCTTTCTCTTATTTAGTAGTGTTGGCGTCTTTGACGACATTGATCGTCGGAGCGCTCACGTCTATTTTGTCCATCATGGAGTCAACCACAGACGCATTTTTTTGCTGACCATAAAAATAGCCCAAAGCAATGGTGTTCACCACAAACATAAACCCGAGAAAAAAGGTCACTTTGGCTAAAAAACTGGCAGGCCCTTTTGCACCAAATACCGATTCGTTTGAGCCGCTGTAGGCGCCCAATCCGATACTAGAGCTTTTTTGTAAGAGTACAGCGATGACGATCATCACCACGAGTACGATTTGCACGATGAGCAGAATGTCTGTCATTATGAATCCTTAATAGTATAAAAGTTCGCGATTATAGCACAGCATAGATGAAGAGCTTATGAAACGCCGGCATGGGTGAGTGATCCTTAATCCTCTTTGGATTACAATTACACAATTAAATCACTAATAGGGATCAATGATATGGATAAGAAGCGTTTGGCAGTTTTTGGAGTCATGCTTATCGCCGTGATAATAGGGTTGGCGCTATTGCTCCCAAAGATGGACAAAAAATTTCCAACGCAAAGCGGCAAGCCGATCGTTGCCGTCAGCACCTTTCCCCTTTATGAAGCATCACGGGCAGTTGCCGGAGAGACGTTGGAGATCCGCCCTATCGTTCCGTTTGGAAGCGACGCCCATATGTTCTCGCCCAATCCCGTCCAGATAGCTGAGATTTCGGGTGCTGCCTTGTTTCTCTATAACGGTGCTGGATTTGAAACATGGGCCCAATCGCTTAAAAACACCCTTCCCCAAACGACGAAAGTGATTGATATGAGTGCGCACGTCACATTGCTCAAAGATAAAGATCACGGAGGGTACGATCCCCACTATTGGCTGAATATTGACAATATGATCAAAATGACCCAAACGATTGAACATGAATTTTCAGCACTTTTTCCTAATAATGCTAGGATCTATCATCAAAATGCTCTCCTTTATGTCGCCAAGCTACAAAACCTCAAATCCGACTACCAAGCAGGGTTGCAAGAGTGCAAAAACCGGACCCTCATTTCAAACCATAATGCATTCGGGTATCTTGCCTATGCAAACCGCCTTCAAAACGTCTCGGTAATCGGTCTCTCCTCGGATGAACAACCCAGTGCAAACACCATCGCGCAGGTTGCCACCCTGATCAAAAATCACGGGATCAAAACGATCTTTTTTGAAGAGCTTGTCAACGATAATATTTCTCAAACCCTCGCGAAAGAAACGGGGGCAACCGCCCAGTCGCTTCAGCCGCTGGAGAATATTAGTGAAAATGAGCTAAAATCGCATCAAACCTACGAGTCGATCATGCGTTCTAATTTAGCAAAATTGACCCAAGCAATGGAGTGTCGTTGAAATTTTCCCCAAGTCTTTTCGATGTCCGTGATCTTACCTTTACCGTGAGAGGTAACGAAATTTTGAAATCGGTCAATTTGACGGTTTTAAAGGGGGAATATTGCGCCATCATCGGACCCAACGGCGGAGGGAAAACAACCCTCATCCGTCTTCTGATGGGGCTGGACAAGCCGACATCGGGAACGATCAAACTGTTCGGTGTAGAGCAAAATAAATTTCAAGCGTGGCACAAAATCGGCTACGTACCCCAGCGTTCCGCACTCATAGACGCCAGTTTTCCGGCAACGGTGAGAGAAGTGGTCGCCATGGGACGCTATGCGATTCGGGGCCTTTTTAGTGTCGAATCGGACGAAGACAGACGTATCATTGAGGAGTCGATGGAGCAGATGGGGGTGAGCGATTTGCGAAACCGCCTGATCGGCCATCTCTCAGGGGGACAGCGTCAGCGGGTCATGATCGCTCGGGCATTGGCCTCTCATCCGGAAGTGTTGATCGTCGATGAACCGAACACGGGGGTCGATGTAGAGTCTCAGCACCGGTTTTACGAACAGCTCCGCTCTTTGCATACAACCAGAGGGATCAGTATTTTGTTTATTACCCACGATGTCGGAGTCATTGCCGCGGATATCTCCAAACTCTTTTTTGTGAATCAGACACTGCTGGTTTCCCAAACTCCCCAAGAGATAGTACGATGTGAAGAGATAAGCCGTCTTTACGGCAACCCCTCTCACGTTGTCTGTCACAACCACTAGGCCCATTATGATTGAAATGTTGAACTACCCTTTTATGCAGCGCGCTTTTGCCGCAGGATTGATCATCGCGATTTTGGCGGCGGTAAGCGGCTCCTTTATCGTATTGCGCCGTTATTCCCTTTTGAGCGAAACGCTGGCCCATGTCTCATTGGTCGGGGTCTCGATCGGCTTATTAATCGGAAGCAACCCTTTATGGATGGCGATCGCGGCCTCGTTGATTGCGTCATGGATGATTGAGTATCTGCGAAGCGTCCACCATCTCTATTCGGACTCGATATTGGCGATTTTTTTGTCGGGCTCTTTGGCGCTGGCGATTATTATCGTTTCGTTGGCAGGCTCTTTTAACGCATCGCTGTTTAGTTATTTGTTCGGATCTATCCTCTCGGTGACCAATGAGGACTTGATCATTATGGCCCTTGCCGGAACGGTCGGTATGGCGCTGTTGCTTTTATTCTTTAAAGAGCTCTATTTTATTGCGTTTGACGAAGAGGTGGCCCGTGCAAGCGGTATTCGTGTGGCACTCCTCAACTTTATGCTCGTCAGCGTTATCGCCGTTATCATCGCCCTCTCGATAAGAGTCGTGGGGACCCTTCTGATCGGTGCGTTGATGGTTATTCCCCCCGTTGCGGCGATCCGGTTTGGGATGGGCTTTTTCAAAACCATGCTTCTCTCTATCATCATTGCCCTCGTCAGTGTCATCATCGGCCTCAGTGCCTCCTTTTTCTTCTCTCTCCCCAGCGGTGCCGCAATCGTGCTGTGTCTCTTGCTCTTTTTCATTGTCGCGCTGGTGATCAACCTTCCATGAGGGTACGTCAAGAGTTCTCCCGCTACGCCTCTCAATACGGGAGACATAACGTTATTCAAACCAAAGTGGCTCAGAAGCTGATTTCGGACACCCAAGATGCCCCCAAGAAGATACTCGATTTGGGATGCGGTAACGGCACTCTTTTCTCGTGCATCGACTGGGAATATGAGAGTTTCATCGGCATCGATTTTTCCGAGTCGATGCTCTCCCATCATCCCAAAGGGTCAAACGTCACCTTGATGCTGGGGGATTTTAACGATCCGGCCCTCTTTGAGAAACTCTCTTCGATGACGTTTGATCGACTCTATTCCGCTTCGGCATTGCAGTGGGCGGACGATCTGGACGCTGTTTTCAAATCGATTCATGCCTTAAACAGCTCCGTATCCCTCGCCATTTTCACCTCCGGAACCTTTAAGACCCTCTACGAGACGGCAGGGCTCTCCCCGATTCTCAAATCCTCCGATGAGGTGATCGAGTGTGCTGGCCGTCATTTCACCGCCGAATTTGAAATCGTCCGTTATGTGCTGGAGTTTGATACGGTACGGGAGATGTTCCGTTATATCAAGCGCAGTGGAGTGAGCGCAGGTCGCCGTGTTCTTGATTTCGCACAGACGAAACGGCTGATGGAAACGTATCCGCTCGGTTATCTGGAGTTTGAGGTAGTCTTTATTACGTCGTGATTTTCTTCAAATAAGTGCATAGTATGCTAAAGTGTTAACTAAAGTAATAGATATTGGAAGGAATTTGAGAATGGCTCTGACATTTAGTTTTCCAGGTGGGTCCAAGTCGAGAGTCAGTCGTGCAGGTGAAAATATCCGTAATAAGGTAGAAACTGCAGATGATTTAAAAGTTATTGAAGAATGGCGTGCCGCGCATCG
>JAUXSZ010000013.1 GCA_030679635.1 Sulfuricurvum sp.
GCAATAAAGTAGCTCTTGGGCACCATCTCGATGATGCGGCGGAGAGTTTTTTTATGAACATGATCTACAACGGTCACATGCGTGCTCTTGCCCCAAAATACAAGGCAGGAAACGGTCTGATCGTTATCCGTCCGCTCATTCAGCTGCGTGAGCGTCAACTCGCTGTCTGCGCACTTGAAAACGAAATGCCGACCATCGGAGATGAAGCGTGCCCATCGATGCGGTTTGATGTAAAAATGCCTCATGCCCGTGCTTCTATGAAAGTGATGCTAGGAGAGATGGAGGAAAAATTTCCTAATCTTTTTGTCTCCATCAATTCGGCATTTGGGCATATCAGTGACGATACTTTTTTTGATCCGACCCGATTTAATCTATAAGTTGTAACACTTTGTGATCGGCGCGGCTGAGAGAGAGGTTATCGATCTCTGAACGGGTAAACCACTCAAATTCTTCATCTGCAGAGTCCCCATCACCTACATAAACATCCGCTTGAAGGGTAAAGTGGCTGTAGTGCTGCGTAATATGCCCTAAAAAAACTCCATTCCGATTTTCAAGAATCTCATATTGAAAAAATCCCCACAGTCCTGACAAGAAACGCTCTTTACGCTGAAAGAGGGCAAATTTATCATTGTTACGATTCACGATGATGGTTCTATGGCGAATCGATTTTATCTTTTTGATTTTTGGCATGGGGTAGGAGAGGGGAGACGATTTACCCTTACAGCTCATTTCAAAAGGGCAGAGTTCACACAACGGTTTTTTGGAGAGACATACGAGCGAACCGATATCCATCATCGCTTGATTGTATTCAAACGGATGGTCCGAATCAAAAAGATCATAAGCCGCTTTCCACAGCTGCTTTTCATCACGTTCTTCGATGGCAAAATAGCGGTGGAGTATCCGTTTGACATTGGCATCGAGAATGGGGAGCGGTTCTTTATAGGCGAATGCACTGACGGCATGTGCCGTAGAGCGTCCGATGCCGGGCAGTTTCAACAGATCGAATGCACTTTTGGGGAGAATTCCGTCGCATTGCTGTGCGGCAGAATGCAAGTTTCTGGCGCGCGTGTAGTAACCAAGTCCCTCCCACATTTTGAGGACATCATCGATATCACTTTGGGCTACATCCGCTAAAGTAGGAAAACGTTCCAAAAAAGGGGCATAAAACCGCTGCAAAACGGTTTTGACCTGCGTTTGCTGGAGCATGATTTCACTCAGGTAGATTTTGTAAGGATCGCGGGTAGTGCGCCATGGTAAATCGTGTCGTCCGTGAATTGTATACCATTGATAGAGGGAACGGTGTGCTTTTTTAATCATAAAATATTGTATCAAAATGTCTTATAAAATTGATAATATTTATTGTTGAAGATTTTAAGTATCTTTAGAGTATAATCCCATCAGAAAAAGAATAACTTTTATACCGCGGAATAGAGCAGTCCGGTAGCTCGTCGGGCTCATAACCCGAAGGTCGTAGGTTCAAATCCTGCTTCCGCAACCAACCTTTTACATCAATCCCTAAAAACTCCCATAAACCCTTTTTTCTTTACTTCCGGTTATTTTCCGCCACTTTTAAAACTCCGTATTTTGGATACTTATAGGAGGATCTGATGTATAATATTAACTTAAAATTTAACGAAAGTAATCTGATGATGATTACATCAATAATGGTGAAAAATATGTATAAAATACTCAAACTAATAGTTAAACTCATTTTATTATTTATAGGTGTCGCAGGCAGTTATGTTATGGCAAATGACTTGCCTAATAAGTGCAGTCGAGATCAAAATCCAAACGAGTTTACCATACTCAGCTATCATGAAATAGCCGATAAAAGTGAAACGCTGGACGCAACCTATGCGGTAACTCCATCGAATTTTGATCAGCAGATGCATTGGTTGATGGATAACGGTTATCACTTCATTGGTATAGATGATATTTTAAAGTATCGGAAAAATGGAAAGCCGTTGCCCGATAAAGCCGTTTTGATTACTTTTGATGATGGTTATCAGTCTGTTTATACTCATGCCTATCCTATACTAAAAAAACATAAAATCCCTGCCGTAATTGCATTGGTTGGCAGTTGGCTGCAGGCCAAGGATACCGTAGACTTTGATGGGCATATCATTGCGCGTGCGAAGTTTTTAAGCCAAAAAGAAATCAAGGAAATGGTAAGCAGCGGTCTCGTAGAGATTGCGAGCCATAGTGATTTTTTACACAAAGGGATACAAGGCAATCCGCAAGGGAATATGGAGCCGGCAGTGACCACTCGCCAATGGTTGAGCGATAAACATGCCTATGAAGATGAAAAAAGTTATCAGCAACGCATTTATAATGATTTATTAAAAAACAATACTTTTTTAAAGCACTATACCGGGCAAAAGCCTCGTGTCATCGTTTGGCCCTATGGGCATTACAATAGTGAGGTGCGTAAAATCGCAGAGCGCTTAGGGATGAGCGTAGGATTGACATTGGATGATGGCAGCAATACACGTATTACCCCTTTGTGGGGACTGCGACGTATATTGGTTGAACACAAAATGACACTTCCCGATTTAGAACTAAACATGTGGGTGCGAAATGCCAATTTTACGGACGACGCCCGTACGACGAAAGCCGCTCATATTGACTTGGATTATATCTATGATCCTGATCCGACCCAGCAGGAAAAAAACTTGGGTGCTTTGCTTGATCGGATAAAAAAGTTGGGTGTCAACACGGTTTATTTGCAGGCTTTTGCCGACCCTGATGCCAATGGTGCAGCCGACTATGTCTATTTTCCAAACCGAAATATACCCATGCGTGCTGAT
>JAUXSZ010000174.1 GCA_030679635.1 Sulfuricurvum sp.
GACTTGACCCCTATTATCGGTTCACGTTCCAAAGTTTCCGAAATCCTCAACCATAAGCGACAGCTCTCCATCACTATGATCCGTAATTTACACGCCCAGTTGAATCTCCCTTATGAATCGTTGATGGGCGCGTAAAGTACCCCTCTTTCCAAACGCCCTCATCGGGAAAACACAGTGGTTGCAGATATTAATAATAATTAACCAAAATTAGGTATAATAGTTTTATATCAAATTAAAAGGGAGAGTTTATGAACTTGTTCAAACTCAAATCGGTATCGAGCACTCGATCGTTGTGGATGATCCTAGCGGGTGCGGCGGCCATAGTAATGTTTTCGGGTTTTTGGAGCGGTAAAACGGTGGATCAGCAACGTGAGGAGCGTCTGCAGGTCAGGAACGAAACGCTGCAGCTACTGTATAAACACGCGCCGGAAGCCAAAGAGATGGTTTCCAAATCCTACGGGTATGCAGCATTCAGCAATGTCGGTGTAAACCTGGTACTGCTCTCGGCAGAAGGGGGTAAGGGAGTGGCCCACGATAATAAAACAGGGAAAAATACCTATATGAACATGGCCTCAGGCGGCGTGGGATTCGGACTTGGTATAAAAGATTTCCGGGCAGTATTCCTCTTTGAAAACAAAGCGGTGTTCGACCGATTCGTCAACAAGGGGTGGGAAGCCAATGCGCAGGCTGATGCCGCTGCGAAACTGGCAGACAAAGGAGATGCGATCAGTCTGGCCATTACCGTAGCACCGGGAATCCGGCTCTATAAATTGACACAAAACGGTCTGGCGCTGCAGGCGACAATCCAAGGATCAAAGTATTGGAAAGACGGCGATCTGAATAAGTAGATAATGCTCTGCATTCACTTTTTTTAGTGCGTGGCTTTGAGTTCGATACGCACTTCGATGCTGATAGGATCAAAGACCATATGCATCCCCAGAAAGCGGAAAAAGCGTGCGGAGCCGTAGGCTACGCCCCAAAGGGTGCGATCGAAATCGAAATGTGCTTCGAGTATCAGAGTATTTGCATCCCTTTGTATAAGGGTGGCGGGAACGTTGAGGGTTTTGGCAATGCCGCAGAGGCTGAGACTGCCGTGCAGCGTGTGGTTGACGGAGCTGACGGTGGCGTCGGGAGAGCGTTCGGCACTCTGGACAGTAAAAGTTGCTTCGGGAAACGTTTTGACAGAGAAAAAATCGTCGGAGCGCAGGTGGGAAATGAGCATTTTGGCGAAAACGGCGTCGGCTAGATCGAGATCGGTTATGTCGGTCATGTCGACGGTGAAGCTCCCCTGAATGCTCTCACCATCGATACTCAATCTCCCTTCTTTCAATGCGACGGTGCCGTAGTGTTTTCCGTTGACATTGCGCCCCGTCCACCCGATGAGGGAACTCTGAGCAAGGGCTATGTAGCTTCCCGAGACATATTCGAGCTGCTCACTACGCGAGGCTGCGGTACCTACACTCTCACAGCCCGATTTTAGCAGTGCATCGATCCCCCCTTCTACGACATAGACACTGTTATAACCAAGCTGTTCAAGCTTTTGCGCGGCGACAAGGGATTCATGCGACGCGGCACTGTTGCCATAAACGACGATGGGTACCGTTTTGTCAGGAATAAGTTCGGAAACTTTCTGCAAAAAAGTGACTTCATAAACACAGGCGTTTAACGCATCTTTGATGTGGTGGCATTCATAGGCTTCTGGGGTGATGGGGTCGAGAATCTTTGCCCCCTTTTTTATGAGAACAAGAGCTTCGGCGGGGGTGAGTGTTTTTACAGAGTATGATATAGACATGGTTTATCCTTCAAGAGGATGTTCGGATTCATCAAAAATTGTATTCTCAGGGTCTTGATGGATCAGGTGATTGGCGTTTAACAATCGCTCACAAACGGCTTCGATCGTATCCCCTTTTTTCAGTATTATCAGACTCCCTTTCAGATGATAGTCCGGGTACTTATTAATCAATTTTTCCAAAGCGCATCCTGCGCCGACATGGTCCACAAAAGTAAATAATACCGCTATATAATGCTCATTCACTCTTCTACCGACATCGCTTTGCCGTACGCTGTCAAGAAGATGCGCCTTATCAACATCGTAATCATCACAGGCTACCAAGGCCAAGTTGGCGTCTATATTGTATCGATCAAGGGTATAAAGAGCCATTTTGATATCTTGCCCTAACGTGAGTATCAAATCCATTGTGCCCAACTCTTTCATCTCACTCCTTATCTGCTATTCTAATATCTGTATTTTACCCAAAAAATGGGCAACCACTTCTTCCCAAAACTTCATTAATCTTCACTTTCTTAAAAATAAATAAATAAAACCCAATTCTATCCATTCTTATTGAGCTCTATTATTTTATCACTGTACCGCCAGTAAATTCGGATTTACCCCGCAATTTGAAGGTCTCGAAAAACTTTACCGCACCTAAAAAGATAGCGGATATAAAAGCGCTGCTCTAAAACTAAAAATAGAGTAAAATTTCAATGATGAAAATAATCCCAGTTACTGAGAATAATCTTACTGTCTATCTCAATCTCGCCCAATGCTATGAAGCGGAATTTTCCAGACTGACCCATAAAAAACCGGATGCCAAAGGTCTGTTCGAACTCGATACGCAACTCGTTGGAGAGGTTATGGGGCTGCTCCTCATGATTGATCAATGCCCCGTAGGTATTGCCGCTATCGCAGTCACAGGAAAGAAACATTATGAAGTATCCGAATTTTACATCGTCCCCTCTTTTCGACACCATTCGAGAGGGATGAAATTTGCCCATCGTCTCTGGAACATGTTTCCCGGAGAGTGGGAGATAAAACAGATAGAAGGGGCCCAATACGCCTCCATATTTTGGCGTAAAACCATCACTGCGTTTAATAACACCCCGTATCAAGAGGAGCACTATAACGATCCGTATTGGGGAATTGTCACCCGTCAACGCTTTATAGCTGAGGAAACCCTGCCTCTCCTGACCGATACAGAGGTCCAAAATGCCGTCCCCTCCGATACCAATATCAAGCTCTATGATCGACAAGGGCTTTATCTGCTGATCAAAACGACCGGAGGGAAACTCTGGCGCTTAAAATACCGTTATGAGGGAATAGAGAGAAGCGTTACCTTGGGAATGTATCCCAAGCTGTCGCTCAATGACGCACGGACAATGGCTGAACAGTTCCACTCGGACATAGCAGACGACATTGATCCCGCCCTTCGCCGAAAAGAGAGAAAACACCTCTAGCTCTATTTTACAGAAAGCAAAAAGTGTCAGGCACTCTTTATCAGCGTCCCCTTTCTTCTCGTGGCAGCGATCATCCTCCTCTCGCAGTTTATGCATCTCTACATAAAGTCAAGTACTCCATCTTCATTTTTAGGCTATACTGACAAAAACAATAGGAGTTCAATTGAACGTAACAAAATTATTATCGGTAGGTGTACTCAGTGTTGGTGTAGCTGCTTTATTTACAGCTTGTGCGCCAGCAAATATACAATCTCAAATTAGAAATTCAGATGTGAATTCAAATATGATGACACGATGTGAAGAAGTAGATATGAGAAGCAATTCTGCCATGAATGAACTTTTCCAAAAATATGATGGTTGGAGAATGGTCTACATCTCTGAATACACAACTGGTAATAAAATTGGAACAAGCGGTAGCGTTTGTTTTGAAAAGCCAAAAAACTAACATTACTGAATAAGCACTTCAGTTTATAAAAGGGGAAGCTTAACACCTTCCCTGAGTTTAGTTATCACTTTTTTATACTGCATTACGAATTTTCGTCCACACTCAAAAAAAACGCAATTTCGATCATCTCCCATAACTATTTCACATTGCCGTAAAAGGGTTATTCAATCATCTATATTCACATAATTCGTTAAGAAAATTTTATGTAAACGGATGTAGAATATTGTTTAATATGTTTATTTATTTGTAAAGTTAATACTAATATCCGCCTTGCTACACTTATCAGCTAAGGAATTGAAAATGGCCGCTCATCTTGAAACCGAAGAGATCAATTTTAGAATGAAAATAAAGGGTATTATTAAAAAATATCTTTTTTTTCCCTTATTTCTTCTGGTTACAGTATCTTTCATCTCATGTTCATCATCTGAATCAGCTCCTTCCATCTCCGAAGAAACCCCTGCCGCAACAGAAGCAACAGTTCCTGCTCCAGCGCCTATAATAGCTGAACCGCCAACAAAATCTTCACCTCCTTCCATAACCGCTATCTATTCCGTCAAAAGCGTTTCGAACATAAGTACTCCCGTGTCTGAAAAAACCCCTAGTGTAGAAGAAGCCTCTGCGCTGCCTGATGAGAATACACCCGTTAACAAAAGCATTTTTGTCGAAAAAAGTATTGATCTCGATCACTTTGACAACTACTTAGTCCGTTTAACAGCGACAAAAAAAATCAAAATAGTC
>JAUXSZ010000033.1 GCA_030679635.1 Sulfuricurvum sp.
AAATCCTCCAGCTGACCATGCTCATAAATACCGCTTTCAGCAACAATAATTTTGCCATTGGGGATCAGAGGCATGAGATCGTAACTGAGATTCATGTTCATCTCAAACGTCTGCAAATTGCGGTGGTTAATCCCGATAATATCCGCACCCGCATAAATCGCTTTGGTAAGTTCAACCTTATCGTGTATCTCCACCAATGCTTCCATCCCTAAATGGCGGGTGTAGTTCAACAACTCTTTAAGCTCACTCTTCGAGAGTGCCGCCGCGATGAGAAGGACAAAATCGGCGCCGTAAACCAATGCTTCAAGGAGCTGATATTTGGAGACGATAAAATCTTTGCGCAACAGGGGAATACTGACATAACGGCGAATCTCGGCGAGATAATCGAGATTGCCTTGGAAAAAATGGGGTTCGGTCAAAATAGAGATCGCATTCGCTCCGCCACGCTCATAGCCTTGGGCAATGGCTACAGGATCAAAATCTTCACGAATCACCCCTCGTGAAGGGCTCGCTTTTTTGACTTCTGCGATAATACGAAACGGCTCATCGACAGTCGACGTCAAGAAGGAGTACACATCACGAGGAGCACGGGAATTAAACGCCAAAGAGCGACCCAGCCACTCCATACTAAATTTTGCTTCACGCTCTTTTACGTCTTCTTTTGTTTTTTTGAGTATCTCGTCTAATATCATCATTTCTCCTTAGTTTTACACTTTTCAATGGCTTTAATATGCTCTTTTACTTCCGCTTCATCGGTACCGATCATTGATTCAACCTGTTTCATCAGACGCAACGCCTCGGTACACTCCCCTTTTTTATAGTAGCCCCATGCCAGAGAATCGATGTAAAAGGGGGAATCGGGTTGTTTGACCAAAGCACGCCGGACATACTCCATCCCCTCAGTCACATTGAGATCATGCTCAATCATCAAATAACCCAAATAATTGAGATAGATCGGATCTTCAATTTGCTCGTTGGCCTGTTTTAATCCCTCTACTACCTCTTTCAATAAAAGGGCATCCTTTTGATCAGGAGCAGATTCATAGGCAAATACCGAACTTTGCGCTAAATAAAGGGGGTTGGCTTCGCTCTTGTAAAGCTTAAGGGCGAGAGCTGAGGCTTTTTGAAATTGCTTATCCCGCACATACAACTCCAGAAGCAAGAGATCATTTACCCCTGATTTTTCGAGTAAAACCTTCAACTTTTGCCTATTCTGCTGATAAACATAAATTTTTACAGCCTCTTGGGCGATTACAGGATCATTCGAAAACTCATACGTCGTTTCATACATCTCTGCGGCATCTTCTAATGCGCCGCTATCCGCATACAAACTTCCCAACCGTTTGCCTAAAATCTTCGAATTTCCATGGGTGCCGATATGCTTTTTTAAAAAATGGATTGCTTCTTGTTTTTGATCCAGCTGGGTATACATGATCAACGCCATTCGTTCTGCCGTCTCTTCATCATAGGTAATGTCATACGCTTTTTTCAACTCGCCGTAACTGCCTAAATAATTGCCAAGCTTCAAAAGGGATTCTCCGCTTAAGAGATAATCCGATGCTTCTTTCGTTTTCTCCGATAACACAAGTGCTTTATGAGAAGCTTCTGAATATTTCCCCTCTTTTAAAAGAGCAATGATATGAAAGCGCAGTAAAATTTTGTCCTCAGGCGACTGTGCAAGTGCCGCTTCTGTTGCCTTTGAAAAAGCAGCCATATCATTAGCAGACTCATACATACGCAATGAACTGTAAAGATACTCTTTTTTACCGGTTTTGAGATACAAGAATTCGAAATAGTGGGAGGCCAAAATATGTTTTTTACGAACCTGTGCATCCAATGCCGCCAAGATATAGGTCTCATCGGTTATCTCAATAGGCAGTTTAGCCTTAGCAGCCCCCTGCGCAAACAACGCAAACACGATTAAAATCAATAGGTGTCTCATCATCCAATTATCCCCGGACATTCAGCTTTGAGTTCATCCACACGGTGGCGAAAATAATCCCAAAAAGGGAATGTTCGACACTGAAGCGGTCGTGCCAAATAAATACTGCACCCGTTTTTTGAACGATCAAAAAACACACAGTCGTGCGAACCGTTTACCAGTTTTTCTTTCAGAGAATAACGGTAACCCTCTTTGCGAATATAGGTACGGCGAAATTCACGTTCGTCCATCTCCAGTAACTTTGCGATGCCGGCTATTTCCGTTACGGAGACAAAGATATAACCGCTCTCACCGGTACAACAATTACCGCCGCACGAAGCACAAGCGGAAGAGTCAAATGCGTAGGTGAAGCCTTCTTGAGTCATAAAATCGGACATTTGATACTGTGCGCCTTTGCCTTGTCATAAATCGCCTGTACGGCGGGAGTATACCGATCGTTTTCAAACGTAATGAGCGGAGCCCATACGTTCATCGCCGACTTGCTGTTTTTTTTCAAATGGAGCATCACCAGCGTACTGGGACGATCGCTTTTGGAATGGACGAATTGTACATCAACGACTCTTAATCCTGCACTCTCAAAAGCGCTGCAAAGCGGCACAAACTGTCGTGCATCGTAACAAATCGCCGCTTCCCCTTTTGGCTTCAGCACCCTTGCTATTTTTCGGGCAAACGTCTCTATGGGGAGATGAATATTATAGCGCGCTTGATGCATCATCTGATTCTGTGAACGTGCGGAGCCTTCATGATAAAAAGGGGGATTCGAGACAATCCAATCATACCCTTTTTCATCCGTAAAATCTGTAAAGTCCCCTTCGTGGAGAACGTATTCAATACCGTTAATCTGCGCATTACGGCGGGCAAATTCAGCATAAACACTCTGTTTTTCGATTCCCTCAAGAGCCACATCACAATCACGCCCTACTAAAAGCCCGACAATACCGCATCCCGCACCCACATCGAGCATACGACCTTTGGGATTGAATTGTGTGATAAATCCGTACAAAAGTATCGAATCGCTGTTATAGCAGTAGCCGCCGTCGGGCTGATAAAGGAGCATTTACGTCTCTTTGCGTTATGATTTAAGCAATTATATCACTATATCAGGTTTAACTATGATTATCATCCCTGCTCGTCTTGCTTCTACCCGTTTCCCGCAAAAAGTCCTCGCCGATATCGGCGGTTTACCGATGGTGATCCGCACTGCCAAACGGGTTGAATCCATTGACCGTGTTGTCGTTGCGTGCGACGATGAAAAAATAGTGGAAATTTGTGCCTCGTATGGGGTTGAAGCGCGCCTCACCTCCACAACCCACAAAAGCGGAACGGATCGTATCAACGAATGTGCCCAGCTTCTCGATATTCCTGATGACGAACTCATCATCAACGTCCAAGCCGACGAGCCGTTTATCGAAACGGAAGTCTTGACCCTTTTGATCGAACGGCTCAATGCGCTCAAAGGACAAAATGCCGACTTCATTATGGCGAGCTGTTACAACGCCATCAACACCGAATCGGCGCAAGACCCTAACCTCGTAAAAGTGATCACCGATGTGGATCACAACGCCATCTACTTTTCCCGTTCCCCGATCCCGTTCAACCGCAGCGGCGAAGCGAACTATTTCGGCCATATCGGGATTTACGGATTTACGAAAAAATCGCTTCACGATTTCTGCGCTCTGGGCGAAGCACCTCTTGAGGACATCGAAAAGCTCGAACAGCTCCGCGCCCTCTATCACGGTAAAAAGATCTCGATGGTAAAAGTTGCCAGCAGCGGGTTCGGGATCGATACGGTAGAAGATTTGGAGAGGGCAAAAAAGATTTTCGGAATCTGATTACAAAACGACTTAAGTGACTTTCCCTTTATCTCCGTGCTACACTGTTGCTATGTTTGAGGCGTACAATAATCCAACGCATACCAAAGGAGCAACCATGTCACTCATAGAAATTTTTACCGATCATGTTCTGAATAAAAAAAGTCTCAAAGATTATGTGGAGATACGAAAAACAATCCATGAGCGCGGAGAATTTAACGATGCGTCGCTGATTAGAGCCGAAGAGAACCTGCAGCGCCTCAAAAGAGAAGAGCCGGAGATTTACGAGCACATGTACGAGACGCTGAGGGAAATATACAAACGTAACAGCGGATTGTCTATCGAATACCCTGTCGATTTTTTCCGACAAATCCTTAAAATGTATAAAAACAGCTTGTCCGTACAGCAGGTGTATGAAGAGTACACGCGGACATTGGACCATTACCACCACGATGTCTAATCGTCGGCAAGGGCTCCTTTATTACTATTTTACAAAAATTGAGGTGCCAATTCCATCAAAATCTTTTCGGCTTTCGCCTCTGTACCGTTGTACTTTTTGAGTTTTATCCCTAAGTTATTCATACTTTTTGCCGTATTTTTGCATGCCATTTTGACAACGAGATAATCACAATCACCAATAGCATCGGCCATCGTATCGTGAGCTTTGACGTGCTCCGTATCATTTTCATCGTGATCGCATGTATGGTGCTCATCATGGTCATGCTCCTGATCTTCTCCGGCAACTTTCGGGTTAGCGCGTAATTCCTCGAACGCAAACGATCGGAACATCCCCCCTTGAAGGGTAAAAACCGCAAAATATGGGGTATGACCGGCATTTCCCGCCATTTTAAGTGTCTCATCTACTACAGGTACGGCAATTTTCATAATAAAAGCTCCATTTATTTAGGGTTATTATTCACTATTGTACTTTAAAAAATGGTAGGAAAAGAAAAATGTAGGAAGAACTCCCCGAAAATCGGGGAGAGAAGGAAGAACTTAGATGTTGTCGCGGATGTTAAGCTCAGCAATTAGCTTGTTGTAGCTTGCACGGTTTGTACGCTTCAAATAACGCATCAAACGACGACGTTGACCAACCAACTTCAATAGACCCAAACGTGAAGAGTGATCTTTTTTGAAGATTTTAAGGTGTTCTGTCAACTCAGCAATACGTGTTGAAAGAAGTGCAATTTGAACTTCGCTTGAACCGGTATCGCCTTCAGTACGTTGGTACTGTTTAATGATTTCAATTTTTTTAGCCGTATCTAAAGCCATAATAGCCTCCTGATGGGTAGTGAATTTACTTGAAAAATAATTTTCTCAAAGCAGGGTCAGAATTATAGCCAAAAAACTCTCTATCTGCTGTAAAATTCTCAAAAGTAACCTCTAATACTTTTTGGCTATAATAGCCTTTATAGATAGAGGAGGTGCCAATGCTAATGACTCGTGCGAGCGAATATGCTTTATTGTCACTCATCGTATTGGCAAAAGCCCAAAAACCGTTGGATGTAGACACCCTCTCTCGCGAACTCGATATCTCGAAAAGTTTTTTAGCCAAAATTCTCCAAGCCTTAGCCCGAAAAGGGATTTTAAAATCCTTTAAAGGGGTTAACGGCGGATTTGAACTTGCCCGTAAAAGCCATGAAATCACTGTACTTGAGGTGATGGAAGCGGCTGAGGGGAAAATGCCGGCTGTCTTCAACTGTGCCCCCTCCAAAGAGAGTTGCCCCTCCGATCAAGCGACCACGTGCGGTTTATGGCCTTTTCTAAACCGATTACAAGGGAAAGTGGACGCTTTTTTAGGTCTTCTAACTCTCGAAGCCATCCTAGAAGAGTAACGCTTGGCAAAAGCAAAAAAAAGCGCACCTAACGCCAGTACCATCCTTTCGGCAATATTTGCATCGCGTGATTTAAGTGTTGTCGTTTTTGTTATGGCCATTTTGGCGATCATTATCGTCCCGCTGCCCAGCGCATTACTCGATTTGCTCCTCGCGGTCGTTATTGCGGTTTCCGTTCTCATTTTGCTGATCTCTCTTTATATCCCGCGCCCCACCGATTTAACGACCTTTCCGACCCTCTTACTGATCATCACCCTCTTTCGTCTTTCTTTAAATATTGCCACGACGAGGATGATTCTCAGCCATGGGCATGAGGGACCTGAAGCCGTCAGTGATATCGTTACGAGTTTCGGAAACTTTGTGATCGGCGGCAATTACGTCATCGGGGTGATCATTTTCAGTATCATTGTTTTGATCAACTTTATGGTTATTACCAAGGGTTCGAACCGCGTTGCCGAAGTCGCAGCGCGATTTACTCTCGATGCAATGCCGGGTAAACAAATGGCGATCGATGCGGATCTCAACAGCGGACTTATCGAAGAGACCGAAGCGAAACGCCGACGTGCCGAAATTTTGCAAGATGCCAATTTCTACGGGGCGATGGATGGATCGGGTAAATTCATCAAAGGGGATGCAATTGCCGGGATCATCATCACCACGATCAATATTATTGGCGGTTTTCTCATCGGAATTTTCCAGTTTGATCTTAGTGTATCTGATAGCGCGCAAACCTACACGATTCTCACCATCGGGGATGGTCTCGTTTCCCAAATCCCGGCTCTGATTATCTCCACCGCGACCGGTATTATGATCACCCGTGCGTCCAACGATGAGGGGAACTTTGCCGAGGGAAGTATCAAACAACTCATGGGGAATGCAAAGGTCATGATCATCGTAGGGGTGATTATGCTAATGTTTGCCGCAGTTCCGGGACTCCCTACCATCTCTATGGGGTTCGTCGCTTTGGTATTTTTAGGGCTTGGTTACGCGCTGTACAAATTTGAAAAGGGGGACTTTGTCCTCACAACCTCTCCATCGATCGGCGAGTCACCCTCTGCAAATGGTAAAGCGGGTGCTCCCAGTGGCGAACCTTCGTCGGCTCCTCGTAAAAAGTCGAGTGAAGAGATCGCCAAAGAAGAAGAAGCCGCTCTCGAAGACATTCTCAAAATCGAGATGCTTGAGCTCACTCTTGGGTATCAGCTGATCCGTCTTGCCGATGGAAGTCAAGGGGGAGATTTGTTGGAGCGTATCCGCTCAATGCGCCGTAAAATCGCATCCGATTTCGGATTTTTGATGCCGCAGGTCCGTATTCGCGATAACCTTCATCTCAAACCAAACCAATACTCCATTATGCTCAAAGGGGTCTCTATCGGTGATGGGACCATCCAGCCTGATCGCTTTTTAGCGATGGACAGCGGAATGGCCATCGGAGAGATTGAGGGGGAGGCAACCAAAGAGCCTGCGTTTGGACTCGATGCATTTTGGATTGCTCCGGAACTCAAAGAAGATGCCATTATCAACGGATACACCGTCGTGGATCCGGCAACGGTCATCTCCACACACATGAGCGAATTGATCAAAAAATATGCCGAAGAGCTCCTGACACGTCAAGAAACGCAAATACTTATTGATAAAATCAAAAACGATTATCCTGTCGTTATTGACGATTTACTCAAAGTTGCCAACATCGGTTTGATTCAACGAGTCTTCAAAGCACTCCTGCACGAACGCGTCCCTCTTAAAGACATGATTACCATTCTTGAAACGATCGCCGATGTGAGTGAATACACCAAAAGTGTGGACGTTATCACCGAACACGTCCGCGCGAAACTTTCACGTATCATTACCCAAATGTATACGGGTTCAGATGGTGTCATCAAATTGTTGACGTTTGACGCCATGAGCGAACAGCGTTTGCTCGAAAAATCGCAAGAACGCGACGGAGTTAAACAGCTTATGCTCAATGTCGGAGAGATCAACGGACTCATCCAAGCCACCAGCCAAAAAGCAAGCGAACTTCTCCAAAAAGGGGTCTCGCCCATCATCGTTATCGTCGACCCGAAACTTCGCCGACCGTTAGCTGAGATTTACGAACGGTTCAATCTTGAAATCGTTACCCTCTCTCATGCCGAAATCGATTCCAGTGCCAAGTTTGAAGTACTGGGCTCCATCACTCTAGATAAATAGGAAATTTATGAACAAAACCATCTACCACCTTTCACACATCGACTTGGACGGCTACAGCTGTCAACTAGTAATGGCTCAGACTCCCCATACGATGATCAGTTACAACGCCAACTACGGCGCAGAAGTCATGGAGCGGCTCGGAGAGATTATTGAGGGGATCAAAAAAGCGAAGCAAGAGGCCACGATTCTCATCACCGATCTCAATCTTTATCCCGAAGAAGCAAAATGGCTGAATCAAGAAGTCAACCGTCTCAATGATACGGGGTGGAAGATTACCATTACCCTACTCGATCATCACGGCAGCGGGAAAGATACCGCTTCTCAATACCCATGGTATTTTTTGGATACGGAACGTTGTGCGACTAAGATCGTCTATGAATACGCTCAGGAGCATTATGGACTCGAAGGGGGCGGATGGCTTGAAGCTTTCGTCAAAGTCGTCAATGCCGTCGATTTGTGGCATCAAGACGAGCATGAAGATTTTGAATACGGCAAAGTCTGTATGCGTCTGATCAGTGATGCCAAAGAGATCAACCGTGTCATGTTTTCATCAGAAGATCGCGCCTATAAGCTCGCAATGCTGAAACAAGCGGCACTCATGCGTTTTTCACCCAATGCCAACATCGCCCTGGATGAAGCACTGCACAAAATGAAAAAAGAGTTTTTTAAAGAGGATGAAGACAATACCCTCGACAATCTCTCAACCAAACACATCGTCTCGCTGCTGGGGACAAAACGCTCAATGATGACGATCTACTACAAAGGGTGGCGCGGATTTCTGAGTTACGGTCTGGGCAACACCTCCATCATCGGAAATGGCTTCTTGACGACCTACGATGAGTTTGATTTCTTTCTCGATGTCGGGACGAGAGGGACGATGAGTCTTCGTGGGCACAATCGTGTTGACGTGGCAATGATGTCAGGCGAATGGGCAGGCGGCGGCGGACACCCTAATGCTGCAGGGGGGAGAATCCAAGGATTCAAAGAGCAGTTCCGCTACGACAAGGTAAAACTCCAAATAGAGAACATGCTCTCTACCAAGGAAGCA
>JAUXSZ010000035.1 GCA_030679635.1 Sulfuricurvum sp.
GTTACCGCATTTTCACCGAACGATGACTCAAACGCATTTTTGAAAAGAGTGGATAATGCGCTTTATCAGGCAAAGGAGCATGGGCGAAACCGAGTCGAAATCCTATAAGGATTTGGTGATTTTTAATAAATAGAATATATATTATGTTAACCAAATATAATTCAGTAATCCTTTGGTAAACTTTCAACCATGGAATCTACTAAAAATCAACTTATTGACGATATCGAAAAACTGCTCAATCGTTATGATGGGATCAAGCCAACCCATATCAATCCAGAACTTTTACAATTTATGGATCATCCAACGCTATTACAGATTATATCTTCAATTCTGAGGCAGCAAGAAAACACGAATGAAGATAATAGAGAGTGGCTTGAACAATTTAAACAATACCGATAACTGAGCTAGCAAAAATCTAATTTATTTTCTTTAAGTTGTTAATAATAGTTTTATTGTATAATACCACAATATAACACAATGATATAATACACGTATCGTTAAATTTATCACAGAGGAATTATTTATGTCAAATGTCGATTTAATTCAGTTAACTGAACAAACCAAAAAACTTACTGCAATGATAGTAGAAGATGAAGTAGTTGCTAATGATCTTTTAAGCTCTACTTTCAAAAACTTTTTTGCTGAGGTAACGTCAGCTTACAACGGTGCTGAAGCATTGCGTATGTATGAAAAAGTGAATCCGGATATTATTTTTATTGATATCGTTATGCCTGAAATTGATGGTATTGAGCTGGCACGTCGTATCCGATCAATTAATCCATCACAAATCATCATTGTTATTTCTGCAAGCAATGATATTCAGAAAATTTCCGAATCAATTGAAGTTGGTGTGAACAGTTTCATTCAAAAACCGATAGATACAAAGAAAATTTTAGAAATGCTTCAAAATATTACTTCGTTAATCGCTAAACGTAAAAAAATCGAAACAAAAACCTTTTCGATCTCCTTACCATTAGATGTTTATGAATTGGTAGATGATAACGCTAAAGCTGAAAGTATCTCAAAAAATGCTGTTATTATCCGCGCATTGCGTTCATTTTATAACGACTAATTTTAAAACGCCCTCTTCTTCTCACTAAAACCTATAGAAATATCCATAGGTTTTAGTTTTATTTTAGTTACTATTCACTATAATTTCGGCTCAGGAATTATTATTCCTAAAAAGTGGCTCCATCATCTAATGGTTAGGATTTCAGGTTTTCATCCTGGTCATAGGGGTTCAAATCCCCTTGGAGTCACCACTACACTTTCCCTTCACAGCGTACTTTCAACCACTTTAAGCTT
>JAUXSZ010000050.1 GCA_030679635.1 Sulfuricurvum sp.
ATGGATAATATCGAGCACGGAGGCTACAAGCGGTCCCGTCTGCCACCCTACCGCTTCGCCGGGTTCGAGATAGACCGTGATATCGTTATGACGCGCTTTGAATGCTTTGATCACGTCGATAAGGCGATCCACATCATAATCAACTCTCGTGATATGATGCCCTCCCCCGAAATTGACGTATTTCAATCCATCGATGTATGAGCAGAATTTTGCTTCAAATGCTTCCAAAACTCCTTCCAACGCATCGACGTTTTGTTCGCACAGGGCATGAAAGTTCAGACCGTCGAGTTTAGCTAACAGGGATTCGTCAAAATTGGCATGAGTTGTCCCCAAACGGCTGTAAATCCCGCATGGATTGTAGAGATCAACCGGGGATGAGGAGTATTCAGGGTTGACACGCAAAGAAACAGAGATGTTGGGATTGATCGCTTTGACACGATCGTAAAAGCGGTGAAATTGTGCGGGAGAGTTAAAGACGATCTCATCGCTGATGCGGGCAATTTCATCGATCTCCTCTTCTTTAAAAGCGGGAGAATAGGTGTGTACCTCTTTGTTCATCTTTTCACGGGCAAGCTTGGCCTCATGCAGACCGCTTGCGGTACATCCTTGCAGATACTGGCCTACGAGATCAAACGTAGACCACATCGCAAACCCTTTGAGGGCTAAAATAACCTTGGCACCCGACTCTTTTTGGACACGATCCAGAAGAATCAGATTTTTTTCTAAAAGAGCCTCTTCGCAAATGTACATAGGAGTGTGGGATAGCTGGGAGAAATCGATAGGCACCATCAAGGAATCCTTCTGTTTTAATGGCGTGATTGTACCATACTCACAGATTAGGCTGTTTCAAATCCGCCGGTCACTTTTATATGCCAGGGCTCATAACGGACTCCAAAGAGGTTATTGGCGGTATAGCGGATAGTAATATATCCGCCGTCGTAGAGTTTTTTGAAGACATCGGTCTCTTGGAACTTTTCGGTGAAATTAAACTGACCGAGCCCTCGTTTTCCGATGTCAAAATCTCCGACACTGTGAAAAGTAAAACCGGGAGGGGCAATGGAGTTAGAGGCTAGACGAAAATTCCCCCCTGAATTGGCCATTTTTTTGACAAAAAGATAAAGTTGTTTAACCGGTGCGCGCACACCGGACGTGAGGACCAAATCATTGCCGATAAGACGTTTGATCTGTGCGTATTTTTCGGTTGCAGCACCCTTCATTAGGAAATGGCCCGTTTTGTCGACATAAACAACATCTTTTTGAGGAGTGACGACGGTCAATTCAGGTACGGTTCTCTCACCGAAAAAGCCATACTTGCGAGGATCCCCGTAAAAAATTGATTCAACAAATGCAATTTCTTCTTTGGTGAGCGGTTTTTTGCAATGGGACGCAGTTTTGAGGAGCTCATCAAAGCTGAGAATGTTAAACTGAACGTAACCCACATGATTTTGGACAATATCGAGCTTTTCCAGGAGTGAGACAACGGTGCGATCGACATTGCCAGACGTAACAGAAGAATCAATCTCTTCCATTCTTCCCCAAAGGGCACTGCTGGCAGTCAATGCACTCAGTGCCATAAACGTTCTTCTATCCACTTTTCACGGTCCTCTATTCGTCTTTAATCAAGCGTATTGTAGTGTAATAATCGCCATTTACACCTAGTTGTAACCTTATTTTTAATGAGCTATTTTTTATCATCAGCAAAAACAGTTCCATATTACTATTGGATTGAAAGAGTGATATAATATTTAAAATGGAGGTTTATTATGAATCCGTCATTGTTGTGTAAAATTGCACGTTTAGCCATAGAAAAAACATTTACCCATACCCCTTTTGAAACGGATATATTGATTCAAGAAAATCCGGAACTTACCGCGCGCGGGGCAACGTTTGTCACATTGACGCTTCACGGAAAATTACGAGGCTGTATCGGATCGATTATCGCTCATCGCCCTCTTTTGGAAGATCTTATTTCCAATGCACAATCCGCTGCGTTCCATGATCCTCGCTTCTCTGCCCTGAGTATTCTTGAGTTGGATGATGTTGTTATCGAAGTCTCACTTTTAACTCCTCCTGCAGAAGTAGAATATCACGATGCGGAGGCACTCTCAAAAATGATCCGTCCGGGAGTAGACGGCGTTATTTTAAAATTTGGAAATCATCAGGCAACTTTTTTACCGCAAGTATGGGATGAGATACCAGATTTCGATACTTTTTTTGCTCATTTAGGGATGAAAGCAGGAATCGGAAGCGATCCTCTCTCCCTTCATCCTGAAATTTATACGTATCAAGTGGAAAAATACAAGGAGAGTAGCAAATGAGTACACGAACCATGAGCGTTGCAGGGAGTTTTTATCCAGCATATTCACAAGAAGTAGTGGAGATGATCGACCATTGGAATACTATTTTACAATCCCATGCCAATGAATGGGAACGTTTTAATGCTCTGAGGGGGCGTGCCGTTATCGTTCCTCATGCAGGATGGGTTTATTCAGGTTTTACGGCGAATATTGCCCACCGTGTCCTCTCAAATAGCCATCCCAAAACCATTGTCGTCATCGGTCCCTCGCACCGTATCGGGTTTGAGGGGGTGAGCATCGCCAATACCGGTACGTATCAGACACCGATCGGAGAGTTGAGCATCGATCGTGTGCTGGTCAATGATTTGATGGAAAAATTCGAACTTCCCTATTTTCCGCAAGCGCACCATGAGCACAGTACGGAAGTCCAGATGCCTTTTATCCAACACTACTCTCCGACTGCCCATGTCGTCGAATTGGTGTATGCTTACGCGAAGCCCTCTCAAATTGCGCCGATAATTTCCTATCTGCTCGATCAAAGCGATACGGCTATCGTCATCAGTACCGATTTGAGCCATTATTATTCACTGGAAGAAGCAAACAAACTCGATGCAATCTGTCTGGAGGCGATACGCAATGAAAACGTGCAAGAATTGCATCAAGGGTGTGAAGCGTGCGGAGTAATCGGTGTGGAAGCGATGCTGAGCGTCGCCAAAGAACGGAATATGGAAGCTATTTTACTCGATTATCGAACCAGTGCCGACGCGAGCGGTGATACCGACCGCGTCGTAGGATATGCGAGTGCGCTGTTTCGTTAACATTCCATCTCAAGAACATTCCATGGTAACCCTTGGGTGTTCATCTCTTCCATAAAGAAATCGGGATCGAGCTGTTCCATGTTGAACACCCCCTTACCGCTCCATTTCCCCTCAACCATCAGTTTGGCACCGATAACGGCAGGAACGCCTGTCGTGTAAGAGACACCTTGCGCTTTTACCTCGGCGTAACACTCTTCATGATCTTTGATTTGGTAGATGTAGATTTTACGTTTTTTACCGTCTTTGATCCCCTCCGCCACGATACCGATGTTGGTTTTCCCTTTGGTACGAGGCCCTAGAGAAGCTGGGTCTGGGAGCAACGTTGCCAAAAATTCGATCGGTACGATTTTCATCCCCTTATGCTCAACCTCTTTGATCCCCAGCATCCCTACGTTTTCTAGCGCGCGCATGTGCATGAGGTAGCTTTCACCGAAGGTCATGAAAAAGCGGATACGCTTGAGCCCCTTGATGTGTTTGACGAGCGACTCCATCTCTTCGTGATAGAGCAAATAGCTCTCTTTGGGCCCTACTTCGGGATAATCCCAGCTAAAGTGAATCTGCATAGGATCGGTTTCGATCCATTTTCCCTCTTCCCAATAACGCCCTTTGGCACTCACTTCGCGCAGGTTGATCTCTGGATTGAAATTGGTCGCAAACGGATATCCGTGGTCGCCCGCATTGCAGTCCAAAATATCGATCGTATGAATTTCGTCAAAATAGTGTTTTTGGGCATAGGCACAAAAAACATTTGTCGCACCCGGATCAAATCCGCTACCGAGCAGTCCCATGATCCCGGCGTCTTTGAATGCTTGGTCTTTTGCCCATTGCTCTTTGTACTCAAATTTCGCTTCATCGGGATGTTCATAGTTGGCGGTATCGAGATACGGTATTTTGGTCGCGATGCAGGCATCCATGATGGTGAGATCTTGATAAGGAAGGGCCACATTGATAAGAATGTCGGCATTAACACGCTTGATAAGATCAATGACTGCTTGGGTGTTGTCTGCGTCAACGGTTGCTATCTCGATGGCCCCTTTTGGCAATTCCCCCTGGATATCTTCACAACGTTTCAGTGTGCGGCTTGCTAAAATGATACGGTCAAATACGTGAGTGTTCATGACACATTTGTGCGCTACGACACGCCCAACTCCGCCTGCGCCGATAATCAATACTGTTGCCATAAATAACTCCTCAAATAATAATAAAAGTGCGAGATTATAGTCTAACCTCTCTTACGATAGCGTTACACACCCATAGGCGGACGCCAAGGTCAAAATCCAGATAAAGGCCAGCATGACCAGAGAGATAAAGACGAGTGCCGCCCCTGCGTCTTTGGCGCGCTTTGCAAGTTCGTGGTGGTCAAAGGTGACCAAATCAACGGTTCGCTCAATCGCGCTGTTGATGATTTCGGCGAGCACGGGGATAAACAGCGAAACCGCCAATACGGCCTTATAGACAAAGAGAATCGGCAACACCCAAGCGGTAATCATCCCGACTACAAATAAAACGATCTGCAAACGAAACGAGGGCTCATGCTGTGTCACTTCTACCAGTCCGTTGAGAGCATAACGGGTATTTTTAAATAAGGTATATTTGGGTTTATTGAGAGCCATGGGTTTCCTTTAGATGAGTAATAGCATCATATACTGTTTTGGCGTCACTGTCTATACGCAAAGGGGCTCCGTAAACGATATGGATACGGCGACGGAGCCCATGAGACAAAGGTACATGACGCTTTTGGGAGCGCGAAAAGATGCTTCCGTATATGCCATGAATGTAGAAGGGGATAATAACCCCCTCAACCCCCTGCGCTATGATCTGAAATCCGGGATAAAATTTCCCTATTTCACCGTCTTGACTAATTCCCCCCTCCGGAAATAGTCCGATGATTTCATCATTATTCAACCGTTCTTTTGCTGTTTTAAACGCATCTTTCGCGGCGGCGGCGGATATGGGGATCACCCGGCCTAGATCCATAATGGGACGTATAAACGGTTTTTGATAGATAGAACGTTCCATCATGTATCCGATCCGTCGTTCTACCCCGATTTGTACCAAAATCCAATCGATCCAGCTTACATGGTTCCCCAGCAATAAGACAGACCCTTTTGTCGGGATATGCTCCATACCCATAGGAATGATCTGGTAGCGCAGAGAGAGAATTTTTTCAAAAAAGAGCCACAAAAGGAAATCGGCGTGACGAAGAATCAACCCAATACTGAGTAACAAAGAAAGAGAAAACATCGACCAAAAAAGAGGCAGGCTCTGATACCCTGCCATCGCTGCCAATGTCGTTAGAGAGAGAAAGAAAATCATCACAATATTTTGTATCCAATTGTTACCGGCAAGAATGAATCCCAACTGTTTTGCGGGGGCACGTGATTGAATGAGGGCATTGAGTGAGACAATCATCATCGCACCGCCGATACCGAAACAAAAAAAGATAATGCCGATGAGGGTGAGAGATTGGGTAAGCGGCAGGGCAAAGAGCGTCGCGGTAAGGATTATGGAGCCTAGAGGAATCAGTCCGTGATGCACATAATGTTTACTGATACGTGAAGAGACGTAAGAGCCGACAATAATACCAAAGGCGGCCAACGCCATGAGCCCTTGGACGATGATCGTATTGTCTTGATGAAGCGTCGCTTTGGCATAGGCTCCGAATGAGGCCAGAATCACTTGCGAAATGGACCAAAACAGGGACAATCCGATGATCGCTTCAAGGATACTGCGGTTACGACGCAAGGAGATCCAATTTTTTCGGAAATAAAAACCGCGAATATACTGTCTGATATCAAAGGGCTTTTGCTTTCCAGGGTGCTTAGCGGGCAAGAGAAGGGTCAAGCCGTATTCAACAAGAGATCCGGCGACGAGTAGCCATCCCAATGGCGCTATCTGGCGTAAAATATCCGCTTCACTGTGATAAGTCTCCGTTAAAGAGGTTTCAAAGAAAAAGGTATAAACCATAATTCCTGAGAGGATAGCGACGGTGGTCACCGACTGTACGACAGCGTTTAATCCGCTGATACGGTTCTTTGAAACCAAGTCGGTAATGTATCCGTATTTGGCAGGTGAATAAAGGGCACTTTGAGCAGCAAGAAGAAACGTGAGACCGAAGGCGCACCAAAAATATCCCTGATAATAAGAAAAGGTAATCCCCAGGGTAATAACAACGGCCGCGAGTGCTCCGTATTGCATCACATGCGCTTTTGAAAAACGTTGCGATAAAAAGCCGGAGGGGGTCAGTAAGAGAACAAAGGGGAGGAGAATAAGGGCATTTAAAATAGAGGTTAGTACAATCTGCACATGACCGTCGTACATTTTGAATACGGTATTCTGTATCACGATTTTATGCCCTAGATCGGTAAAGGCGTTGAGGAAAAGGGCTATCGTATAGGGGAGGACTCCCCTACTTTTCCAAAGAGATACTTTCACCCTAGTACCGTGCTCCACCCCTCATAATTGCCGTGCTCTTGCAGTACGGCATCATAAAGCATCAAGGTTGTTTCTTTGACCTGCTCGTGGGTAATAGATTCTGTTTTTACAACAATAGCACCGTAGGTATGGTCGCTGTCGTTGTCTTCAACATATTCTTTGAGGCTGAAACCGTGAGGTGTAAGGGATTGTAAAAAACGTTCCAATGCACTTTTGGTCTGAAAATAGAAGTAGTGCTCCACTTCACGCTCGAGCGTTAAATCATCACCCGCTTCCAGTAGAGCTTCAATCGTATGACGGTTTTGGATGGTCAGCGTGATATACGGATCGGGATAAAGACGCTCAAGGTACATCTCCCATTTGCTGTCTCGTGCACTGGCACATTCATAGGGATAAGATTGATGTCGTCCCATTGTCTGGGCCACTAGATTTTCAAATATTTTAGGGGAAGAAGCGTAAAAATAAAGTTCACACCACCCCTCTTTGGCAATGGTTCCGGCATACACGGCATTCAGCTGGCTTTGCAGTGTGTCGATGAGGTCATTACGAAAAGAAATAAAATTAGTATCCAAGGGATCACTGTTTTTGACAAAGAGCCATAATAACCATGGTTTCTCGGCTTGCGGTGCCTCATCAAAGAGTGAGAGATCAACCTCACAACGGGAGTCCACCCCCTCTTCATCCGTTAATTCATAAAATTCTATCATTCGTTAGTCCATATCTTTTTTGGTATTTTATCCAAACATCCCTCATTCGCCGTTGTAGCTTTGGTGGAGTTTGACTTTATGGGTTAAATCCAGCATCTCTTTGGGAGAGATAGGGCGTTGATGCTGATCTTGCTGTACGAGTGTTTGGGTCAACAGCTGCATCTGAGCAATCGCTTCGTTCGCAACGTTTTCTAACTGTTCACGAAGGGCACGATGCTCTTGTTTTTCGTACCCCTCGAGAGTGACGACCAATTCAACCAGTTTGCTTTTTGCGACAATAAATTCTTGGTGCAGTAATTCAGCAGAGGCAAAAAGATGACCAATCGGTTTAAGGGATTCGGTGAGTTCTTTACTGTTATGACTCATTTCGCGCATATGGTTCGAGGATAAAACCATTTGCTGCATAATGAGTTCACTCTGCTCTCTCGATCCTTTGAGTATTTTTTCGTTTTCCAACAACGTCGTTACAATACTTTCACTTTTTGATCCTATGGTCTGAATCTGACGTGAAAACTCGCCGATAATGCGAGAAAATTCATTTTCCAGATGTCCAATCACGGAATTTACCGAATGAGATTTATGGAACTTTTCAAAAATATT
>JAUXSZ010000058.1 GCA_030679635.1 Sulfuricurvum sp.
TAAACATCGCGTAGTTTCCACTGAGGTTGCCCGTATGGGAAAAAGCCGCTTTCTTGCTCTCTACCGATTTACCGGTTTTAAAAATATAGATTTTCTTTTTACTCTCCCGAATAGCCCTCAAAAACTCTTTGCCGTTTTGAATCCCTTCCGCGTATATCGAGATGTATTGGCATGTCTCCTCTTGGTTGAGCATATCGATCATCTCGGCAAAATCCAGATCGACCATATTGCCGCACGATACGAGATGCGAAAAACCGACTCCGGCATCATACGCTTTGTCCATGAGGGCTGCAAGAACCGCTCCCGATTGTGATAGAAGTGCCAATTCTCCGCTTTTGAGTCCGTCAATACCAAAGGTCAGATTGAGGTTTTCGGTGCTGTTGAGATACCCAAGACAGTTTGGACCGATCACGTTCACATTGTGTTTGTGACTCAACTTTGCAATGATGTGTTCACTCTCAAAATCCCCGACCTCTTTAAACCCTGCAGAGATAATGATGAGATTTTTAAGGTTTTTGGGGATCAGCTCTTTGATCGACTCCACAACACCCTGCGAGGGGATCATCATCACCGCCGTGTCTATCTCCCCCTCTATCTCGCCAATACGTTTATAGAGCTTCTTGCCAAAAAGTTCACCTCCACGGGCATTGACAAAAAACAGCTCCCCGCCGTAACACAGAGAATTTTTAGCGACGGCGTAGCCTACTTTTTTGGGATCCGAGGATGCACCGACAAGGACGACTCTTTGGTTATGAAAAAAAGGATTCCTGTTTTTTCGCAACGTCCCCAGTTTCTCGGGTTTCGGTTCCCCTCTTTTGATCCTCGCATCGGCTATTTTCAGCCCCTCGTCGGTAAGGATAACCGGGTTGAAATCCAGCTCTATGATGTCCGGATTGGCTTTTGCCAACGTTTGGAGAGAGAGGATCAACTCTACTACCCGCTCAATGTGGCAGCCAAAGCCCCTAAAACCGTCAAACACTTTCGATATTTTGGTCCGTCGAATAGCGCGCAGGATCTCCTCTTCATCGGCATAGATGTCGATATAGCAGACGTCTTTGTAGAGTTCCAGAAATACGCCGCCCATCCCAAACACGATCGTCTTGCCAAATATCTCATCGTCTACAAGCCCCACATAGACTTCAACGCCGCTGATCATCTCGGTTGCGATAAACCGGTCGTTACCGTTTAGGGTCACCCCTTTTGCTTCTATATTGGCAATGATCTCATTTTTGGCTTTTTCCAATTCTTGCATCGAATTAATATTGAGTTTGACGGCACCGAAATCGCTTTTGTGGACCACTTTTTCAGACTCTATTTTGATGGCTACGGGAAAAAAATCGATTATTGGGGTTTCATGCAGACCGAAAGAGCAATATTTTGTGGTCGCAAAGCCGTAACTTTTGAGCATATCGTATATATGTGACTCTGTCATAGTATCCATCCTTAGGTTTGTGAATAACTCAGCCGCAGCCCCTCTTCCCCCATGACGAAACCGTGCACGGCGATTTTCCCCTCATGAACCAGCCGATGATGCTTCGCGCACAAGGGGATCAGATTGTAACGGTGATTCATCCCGAAATGGCCGATCGAACCGCCATCATCGGCGTTTGCTTGAGGGACAATGTGATGCACATCATCCACCGCCTCATCGCACAAAGCGCATTTGGTCAAATAGAGTTTACGGTTATAACGGCTTTTTTTCTCCCGTTTGAGCTGCGACAACTCACCCCGATCACCGATACGTCCTCGAATTTCATACGCTTTTTGGATAAAAGTTTCGTCCATATGGAGTGATTTGGCAAATTCAAGCCCATACAGAGTACTTCCGCTCCCATTTTTGAGTTTACGATCGTACACCAGCTTATCACTTTCTTCATCATAATAGACCCCCAGATGCAATAACACAATGGTATCGGCTTTCTCTATTTCACTCAAACTGGAGAGCTGATGCAAATGGGTGGCAAAAATGAACAGACTGCCGATCTCCCGCAGTTTCAAAATCGCACTCGCCACGATCGCCAATGCCGATTCGGTCTCGGTTCCGTGGCTGATCTCATCCCCTAAAATCAGACTGTTCGGCGTTGCGCGATTGAAAATGTTACGCAGTTCCAGCATCTCCACCGCAAACGTCGAGAGCCCTTTATAGAGATTGTCTTTGGAGACGATGCGGGTGAGCAGTTTATCGACAGGGGAGAAGCGCAACATCGCGCACGGAACAAAAAACCCGGCCTGCGCCATCACGATCGCAATCCCGATACTTTTCATCAGCGAGGATTTTCCGCTTGAGTTAATCCCGTAAAGCAAGACCCCGTTCACCTCTTTGGCGCTCTCCAGCGTCGCATGTTCCCCATACGTATGGTGTGCCCCATCCCCCAAATAGAGATCATTCGGGATAAAAATACCGTTCTCTTCTCTCGATTCGATCAAGGGATGACGCAACCCTACCGCTTCGATAAACGTCTTTGGCTCGTTTGAGACCAGCACCGGGCGGACATACCGGTATTGCTTCGCCACCTTGGCACCGCTAAGCGATACGTCGATAATCGATAAAAAGGAGATCAGATGTTCAATCGCATGGGAAAATCGCTTCTCGATCGCCTCCATATGCTCCCGGTACCGCTCTTTGACCATGGCGAGCATCCGAGATTTTGCCCCTGCATTTTCGATGGAAAGTTCATCCAGCAAAGGGGAGGAGAGCTTAACCGTTGTTTTGAGTTTCCGAATCTGAAAATCACGAAAGAAATGGTGGGTCCCCTCAATCGTGAAAAAGCTGTTATGAAGCATCTCTTCCACATTGACATAGCGATTACGGGTCATCGCAAGATGATACCCCTCGCTCTCCAACCATCCGATTGAAGCATACGGACCGCTTCCTGTATCAAAAAACGTATCAATATGGTCGATAATCAACTGTAGCTTTGATTCATTCGTCTGCTGCAACCGTTCCAACGCATCGATCGAAGGGTCAATCCCCTCATTAAAAAGATTCTCATTCACCTGATCACGGCGAAATTTCGCGCACGTTTCGATATTGAAAATACGTTTCAACTCACTGGCACACAGCTGACACTCTACGGCACTGCTTTTGTCGTACGCAATCCCCAAACGTTTGGCATCGGCAAACAGACTTTCAGCAGCACTCAACGATGCGTAAAAATAGGCCAGTTCGTACGGGTGGAGTTTTCCCAGTTTCAACCGGCGTAAAATCCTCTCCAAATCGTATACCTCTTTGAGCTTTGTCTCCAAAGGGGAAATATGATCTTCCATCTTCCCAATAAGATCGTAACGATCTTCAAGCAATTTAATGTCGCATATCGGGTTGAGCAGCCGTTCCCGCAGCAGCCGTTTCCCCATCGCTGTAGACGTTTTATCGATGAGTTTCAACAGCGTCATCTCATCGTGATCTCTTGAGATGATTC
>JAUXSZ010000066.1 GCA_030679635.1 Sulfuricurvum sp.
CTTAATTTTAATTATCTTTAAGGTAACATTCTACCCTAAAAAAAATTCGACAAGGATAAATGCCATGGCAAACCATAAGTCAGCATTGAAACGTATCCGTCAAACTGAAAAACGCACAGAGCGTAACCGGTTTTATCGTACACGTATTAAAAATATCGTAAAAGCAGTCCGTGCCGCAGTTGATGCAGGCAATAAAGAAGAAGCGCAAGCAGCACTCGTCATTGCAAATGCAAATCTTCACAAGTATGTTAGCAAAGGCGTCTTGAAAAAAGAGTCTGCTGGACGTAAAGTTAGCCGTCTACACCTTGCTGTAAACGCACTACAAGCTTAAATTAAAAATTCACGTTAAAGGGAATACTTTCCTTTTGACTGACCCCTTTTCTCACAACGCCTTTCTTTAGGAATTACTATTATGTTATCCGACAAACTTACCCCTTTTATCAATCGTTATAACGAACTTGGCGATCTACTCAGTGCTCCAGATATCGGTTCAGATATTAAACGAATGACCACTCTCTCAAAAGAGCAATCCTCTCTGCAGGCTATTTTCACCAAAGCAACGGAATACAAAAAGCTTTTAGAAGATATTGAAGAGAATAAATCACTCGCTTTTGATGCGGAGCTGGGTGAACTGGCCAAAGAAGAACTCAAAATACTCGAACCTCAGGTTAGCGTGTTTGAAGAAGAGATCAAAAAACTTCTCATTCCAACAGACCCTAATGACAAGCGAAATATATTTATCGAATTACGAGCGGGAACGGGTGGAGATGAAGCGGCAATTTTTGTCGGCGATTTATTTAACGCTTACGTTCGTTATGCCGATGTACACGGATGGAAAATTGAGCTCATGAGCTCAAGTCCCTCGGATGCAGGTGGATTTAAAGAAGTTATTGCCCTCATCAAAGGGGACCAAGTCTATTCCCGCCTTAAACACGAAGCGGGTGTGCACCGTGTTCAGCGTGTTCCTGCCACAGAATCTCAAGGACGTGTTCACACGTCGGCAATTACCGTTGCCGTTATGCCTGAAGTGGATGACGTGGAAGTAATCATCAATGAAAACGACCTCAAAATTGACGTTATGCGTTCATCTGGTTGTGGCGGTCAAAGTGTCAATACTACCGACTCTGCGGTGCGTATCACACACCTTCCTACGGGCATCGTCGTGAACAATCAGGATCAAAAATCACAGCACAAAAATAAAGACAAAGCGATGCAAATTCTCAAGGCCCGTATCTATGATTTGCAAATGCATGAAGCAAAAGAAAAAGAGATGAATGAGCGTAAAGATCAAGTGGGAACAGGAGATCGTTCAGGGCGTATCCGTACGTACAACTACCCTCAAAACCGTATCTCTGACCATCGTATAACACTGACTCTTT
>JAUXSZ010000075.1 GCA_030679635.1 Sulfuricurvum sp.
TTTAATGCGTACCGATAAGCATCCAACCTACAATTTTGCCTGTGCTGTCGATGATATGCTCAGTGATATCTCTCTCATCATACGGGGAGAGGATCATTTCAGCAATACACCCAAACAAATTGCGATCCATCAAGCGCTTGGATACGATAAAAATCTAGAGTATGCACACCTCCCTATCATCCTCAACGATGAGGGTAAAAAAATGTCAAAGCGTGATGATGCCTCCAGCGTCAAATGGCTCCTCGAAGAGGGGTTTTTGCCGGAAGCCATCTGCAACTATCTGATTTTAATCGGGAATAAAACACCGAATGAAATTTTCAGTGTCAAAAATGCGATAACGTGGTTTGAACTTAGCACGATCTCAAAATCCCCTGCCCATTTTGATATCGATAAACTCAAATTTGTCAATCGGGAACATCTCAAAATGATGGACCCCAAAGAACTCTCTCGCTACGTAGGATTTGCCGACGAAGAGATCGGCAGATTGGCCAAAGTCTTTTTGGACGAAGTCAGTACCCTCAAAGAACTCCGTGCAAAAATCGGTGCGATATTCTCCCCTAAAACTGTCCCTGAAGAGTACCGAGAAGGGTTTGACCTATTACGCGAGTTAACGCTCAAAGCGCCTCATTATGATGATTATGAATCGTATAAAGCGTACTTGATGCAGCACAGCGGTCTTAAGGGAAAAAGTCTCTTTAAGCCTCTGCGAATCCTCATTGGCGGCTCAGAACACGGACCCGAACTGAATGATCTCTACGAACATCTAAAAAATTATCTTAAAGAGGTGGTAAAATGAACCCGATTGACGGAATACTCGGCGGTCTTGGAGGCATTGTCCATTCGCTGCTTACGGTTTATATCTGGATCGTCATCATCGGCGCGCTCTTAACGTGGGTCCGTCCTGATCCCCATAATCCGATTGTGCAAATCATCTACCGGCTAACAGAACCTGCGTATCGTTTGGTGCGTAAAATGATGCCGACCGTCTTTAACGGATTGGATCTTGCCCCCTTGATTCTCATCATATTGCTCCAAGTGTTGGATGTAATATTGGTTAATATCATAAATGCGGTGACAATGGCGTGAAACATTCGCTCCTTTTAAGCCTTATGCTCCTCTCCTCTAGCTGGGGGATAACGCTCAACGAAATCAACGACAAACCCGCATCGCGCCAAAAGAATTTTTTGATTTGGCAATTTTTGCATCAGGATATCAACGCATCCGAAGCGAGTGAAGCCTTTTATCAGGTCGAAAACGTCAATGAAAGATTTCTGTTTGACTACGCGGCTAAAAGCGATGAAACCGAAATCAAATACACGGCCGCCTGTCTTCGAGAACCTGCGTGCAACCTCCCTATTATTGAGCAAGATGACTGTTTGATGCTCGCTCTTACACCGGCCAAAGCAGCCGCGATCAAGCCTGAAGAGCGTGAAACGATTGCGTTGCGATTGAATAACCGATTCGGCAATACACAATGGCTTCGGGCAATGAACCAAGAGAGTTTTTATACCTCTGTGGACAATCTTCAGAATGAAACCACCCTTTTCCGTCTCGCCGGAGCTCCTTATCGCTATGAGCACTTTAACCATACCCTAACACCCGATGTACTTAGTGCATTATCGCAGATGCATTCATTCGGCCAGATAGTCTATATGACCGTTACGGATCCAAAAATGGATCAGCTCCAACTCTCATTGTCTGATGTGACTGGCGGGCATTATGAGCCGCAAACCCATTTCTTTTTAGCCATGAATGCCATAAAATACGGCAAGCTCGGAATTGCGCTGGATCACCTAAAAGAGGCTAAGTCCCGATATTACACCCCAATCGATCATGACAAAACCCTTTTTTGGCTCTATCAGATCACCAAAGATCAAAACTATTTGAATGAGCTTTCCCAGAGCCTGGACATCAATATGTATGTACTGTACGCACGGGAATTCCTTGGGCTTCCAACAGAAAATTATTTCACAACCCTGCCGACAACCCAGCGCCCTGAGAGCATAAAAGGGATCGATCCGTTTGAATGGAGAGAGTTCTCCCAAGAGATCATGGCCTCTACCCCTGAAACCATTGCCAGTCTTATTGACCGTACTGATGGTAATGAGTCTATCGCGATACAAGGATACGTTCTCGAACGTACCTATGAGCCCTATATCCACAATTTCACCATGGCCTACGACCAATACATGACCACCATCAGCAATGATAAAAAAGCCCTTATGTATGCCCTTATGCGTCAAGAGACACGATTTATCCCTGGACTCATCTCCCGTTCATTCGCTCTTGGATTGATGCAGATCATGCCGTTTAATGTGGATACGATCAGCAAGGTACATCCGCTCAAACCGACGACCTATTTCGATATGCTGCAACCCGAGTACAGTATCGCCTATGCGATTTCCCATTTAAAGCATTTGGAGGACAGACTGTACAATCCCACGTTGATTGCTTACGGATACAATGCAGGGCTTGGATCTACAAAACGGCTTTTGATGGACGGCGGACGATTCTTGCCGGGGACTTTTGAACCGTTTTTAAGTATGGAGTTGATGGGAAATGATGAAAACAGAGAGTACGGCAAACGGGTGCTCGCCAACTATGTCATCTATAAAAAAATACTGGGGGAAGAAGTGAAAATCACTTCCCTTTTTGATAATTTAGTACAACCTTCCCAGTCTGATTATTTTCGAGCTGAAGCATTAAAGCTCCCTCGCTAAAGTTTTTATAACGGATCAGATAATACCGATTCCACGTATTGCGAATCGGTATTAGGGAACGTCTTAGATCCTTTTCTCTTAGCTCTTCAATCTCTACCGGCTCTTGCCCATTAAGAGTCAACCGATAGCCGATATCTTTAAAATTTCTTTCCTTAACACTACGGTTGTCATTTTCAAAATAGATAGCTGCAATGAAGTGCTCTCCATCCTTGTATTGTTCAGGATAAACAGGGTTCAAATAAAGAGCAGAAATAATCGCTTTGGTCTCCAATGAGAGGACAATACTGTCCGTACGCAACTCCTCGATTGAGCGTTCGTGAGCTTTGTCCATCTTAAAAAGATCAAATGCCCCTTTTTCAGCGCATCCGCTCATGGTAAAAAGTGCAATAAGGCAAAGCACCGGAAATCGCATAGGTATCCTTTATTTAGGTTCATATTCACTATCTTAACGAAATTTCAATGATAGTTGACTATAATATGATATATTTAAGTCACGAGGCTATTTTTGAAAAAACGTTTAGCGGTCGCATTTACAGGCCCTTCCAATAGTGGTAAAACCACCCTCATTCTCAAAGTGGCACGCAAACTGATCCACGATCATGGTTTTCAAGTGGCCATCATCAAAAATGATCCAAAAGACAAAGCCGTCTTTGATGTTCCCGGCAAAGACAGCTACAAGTTCAGCGACACCGGTGCTGAAGTAATCGTTACTTCCCCTACACGCACCACCTATTTTTCCAAGCAACACAAAGAGTTGGATGAGATGATTGCCATGTTTGGGAAGTTTGACATTCTGCTTGTTGAAGGGCTCAAAAATCTTCCTCTCCCTCGGATCAGTATTTTCCGTGATGTGATCGATACAGACTATTTTCCGTTTATGAACGCACTGGCAATTGATCATACGATCACTATCACCGAATATCCCCTCCCCGCATCGGTAGATGTACTCGATCTTAATGATCCTGATATGGTTATCGACTGGATTTTAACACACGCAAAGGTACTTGAATGAAACAAATTTTAGAAGCGATTGAACGAAGCGCTATTCGGATTAAAAAGGCTATCGATGTCAAAGATATCGGTTATTCTCAAGAGCAAAACAGCTCAGGAGAGACACAGCTTCAGCTTGACATACAAAGCGATCTGATCATAGAAGAAGAGCTCAGCCGCGTTTCCAGTGTCCATACGATTGCCAGCGAAGAAAAAGAACTTCCGATGCTCCTTAATGCATCTGGACATTATTACATCGCCTTTG
>JAUXSZ010000093.1 GCA_030679635.1 Sulfuricurvum sp.
TAATATTGAGCGTTCTTAATGCCGTATCGGCTTTGTTTGCTACTTTCAATCTGTCCAAACACTCGATTATCATTATGCGAGTTACTTCGTTGATTGGCTTATTTCCTATGTAGGGGAAAATGTGATTTACAAGTCGTGCAAGTTTAAGGGAGTGGTATCGTGGTACGAGTTCGCCAGTGATACTGTCGATAAACTCCCGTGATACTTTTTCAAAGGTGTTTAACAATACCACGGTTTCGGCTTTGGCTTCTTCTACTTCAATACGCTTTTGTTCTTTGATCTCTTGTTTCTCTTTGATCGGGTCGATACCGTTTATAACTTTCGCTTTGAGTTCATCACGCTTTGCTCTTGCTTTTGATAGCGACGTTGTGGGGTAGGCTCCTCCCGTTGTCTTTTTTGCTTTGCCCTCAACGGTGTAGCGTATCTCCCAAACTTTGCGCCCGTCGGGTTTGATATTGAGCTGTAAGCCGTTGCCGTCGGGCAGGGTGTATTCTTTGTCTTTCGGCTTAGCGTTCTTTATAGCCGTATCGGTGAGCGGTGTAACCTGTCTATTCGCCATAATGTACCCTCATTAATGTACCTTTTTTAGGTATTGATGAGGTACATTATACGAAAGTACATTAAAAAGTACATTAAGAATATGGATGTGGTTGTATCAGATAAATACGTATTAGAGGATAAATAGCTGTAAAAGTGCCTATTTAAGGGGTTTGTGTTTGTCTTTTTGGATTGTATTAGAGGGGATTAAATTGATGTGGTGGCGGACGAGGAGAGATTCGAACTCTCGATACCGTTGCCAGTATGTCTCCTTAGCAGGGAGGTGGATTCAGCCGCTTTCCTACTCGTCCATTTGTAGTAGGCCGCAATTATACTGACGTATAAATAATAAGCACCTTAAAGCCGTATTTTTAAAGCTCTTTGAGGATTGCTTCTACCACTTCAGCAGGGTTTTGCGCTTTATAGATAGGCCGCCCTACAACGATAAAATCAACTTTTTCTTCTTGAGCTACTTGGATGGTAGCGACGCGTTCTTGATCGCCCGCATCTTCGCCAAAAGGTCGTATACCTGGAGTGAGGGTGATGAAGGTGGGTGCTGTAAGGGATTTGATTGATTTGCTCTCGTATGCGCTGCAAACAACCCCATCAAGTCCTGCATCGTGTGCATCCTGCGCAAACTGATCGGCTTTGGTCGCAATTCCTTTTTCATATACATGGGTGAACTCATTTTCTTCAAACGAGGTGAGGGCGGTAACGGCAAGAACGAGTGGGCGATTTTCATACGGTTCTATACGCTTCATTACCTCACGCATGGCTTTAGGACCTGCGGAAGCATGAACATTGAACATCTGTACGCCAAGCCCCATAATAGACTCTGCGGCATCAGCCATGGTATTGGGAATATCGTAAAGCTTGAGATCCAGAAAAATTTTAAAATTGGGATTGATGGCTTTGATTGCATGAATGAACGGCTGACCATCACGTATGTATGAACGAAGCCCCACTTTTAACCATACAGGATAGACTTTTATTTTTTCGATGAGAGCTAGATTCTCTTCCATCGAAGGTAAATCAAGCGCAACGCAAAGTTCCATAATATCCCTTTTTAAATGAGTGCAAAAGTATATCAGAGGCTGAATATTTTTCCCATTAACACACGGTTAAGGAATCATTGTAAAAAACATATTACAATAGGGAAATATTTTACATTAAGGATGTCGTATGAAAAATCGTTTTATTACTGCCATGGTATCGGGTCTATTACTAGGCTCCGTATCACTTTTTGGAGCTCCATACAGTGTTGATACCTCCCATTCTAGTGTTGGATTTAAAGTGAAACATATGATGATCAGTACCGTCAGTGGAAATTTTAGCGGTTTTAGCGGATCGTATGATTTACAAAAAGGGGTTTTGAAATCGCTAAGCGGTACGGTTAAAACCAATACTATCAATACGGGTATTACAAAACGTGATGATCATTTGCGAAGTGCAGATTTTTTTGATGCAGCACAATATCCTGAGATTGCGTTCACGATGGTTTCCCACAAAGGGAAAAAGGTAACAGGCGATCTCTCGATGCATGGGGTGACCAAAAAAGTGACTTTAGACATCGACATGGGAGGGGAAGTAATGGATCCTATGGGGAACAAACGCTCCGGTTTTGTCTTGAGTGGTTCGGTTAACCGAAAAGATTTTGGTCTTAATTGGAACAAAGCGATGGAAGCCGGCGGTGTTGTTGTTGGCGAAGAGGTTAAGATGATTATCGAAGTGGAAGGGATAGAGGATTAATCTTCCCTGTTTAAAATGTTTTGATAAAACCGTCCCGTTTGGGGCGGAATCCTTCTAAATCTTTCAGGCTTAGCCCTTTGTGTCTTCCAAAAATCATCAAACATGTGCATTTGTGCATTCTGGCATAGTCGTTTAAAAAATCAATCATTTCCGACGATACATTTTCGTATCCCTCACTAGCGATAAAATCATCGATAAGCAGATGGCGCCCTATCTCCAAATTTTCTCGAATGGATACCCCTGCATAGAGGACGAGGTTTCCTCGTTCAAGGGCACCGATGACACGGTACTCTTTGGGATAGCAGGTGAGAAGAAACGCTTCATACTGGTCCACAGTGAGGTCAAGCCGAAGCGTGGACACGAGGAGATACCCCTCGGTTAGTTCACTCGGGGACAGCTCACGGATTTGCATTGATTTTAGCTCTTCAATGCGCTTAATTGAACGGTTATTTTTTCAATTTTGTCTTGCGCATCCGCTAATCCATTACGATTTTCTGCGATAACAGACTCCGGTGCATTGGCAACAAAACGCTCATTGGAAAGCATCCCTGATAATTTGTCGGCCTCTTTTTGAAGTTTTTCACACTGCTTGGTGAGGCGATCGATAATCGGGCTAAGATCAATCGCATCGGTAGGTAGGTACACTTCGACATTTTCACCTATATCACTTATCGCATTATCCACTTTGTCATCTGTAAATTTGAGGGTTTCAACTTTTCCTAAACGGGCGATAAATGGTTCCATCATGGTGTGATTACCATTGCACTTTACATAAGCTAGTGGAATTTTTTGGTTTCCTAAATCAACGAGCGTCTTGGCACGGCGAATAGTGATGATGGCATCCATGATGATGGCAAACTCGGCTTCGATCTCCTCGTCAGTATTGATCTCTTCTGGATATTGCATGACCATGATTGAATTGCCGTCTTCCAGCGTTGTCCCTGAGAGTTCATGATAAAGATACTCGGTAATAAACGGCATAAATGGATGGAGAAGCTTCATAGACTCTTTAAAGATACTTCCCAGCTCCTCTACGCTCTCTTTGCTGGCTTTTCCAAGCTCGATACCCCAGTCACAAAATTCGTTCCACAAGAAGCGGTAGAGGACCGTTGCCGCATCGTTGAAACGGTATTCATCCAGGAACCCTCTCGTTTCAGCAGTGGCACAGTGGAAACGGCTGAGCATGTAGCGTCCAAGAGGTGTTGTGATCTCTTGGTCGCATAAGTCTTTAAAGGTAGGGACATTCATTTGTAAAAATTTTGATGCATTGAAAAGTTTGTTGGTGAAGTTTCGGCTTTGTTCAAGGCGATCATTACTGAGGCGGATATCTCTTCCCTGAGCAGCTAAGACGGCGAGGGTAAAGCGCAGGGCATCGGCACTGTATTTTTCGATCATGTCGAGGGGATCGATAACGTTGCCTTTGGATTTTGACATTTTTTGGCCGTTTTCGTCACGTACGAGTGCGTGAAGATAGATGTGTTTAAACGGCAATTCTCCCGTGAAGGTTTCCCCCATCATCATCATACGCGCAACCCAGAAAAAGAGGATGTCAAATCCGGTGATCAAGAGGCTGTTTGGATAAAACTTCGCCATGTCTTCGCTTTGGAAAAGGGCGTCAGCACTTACGTCGCCATTGCCCCAACCCAGTGTTGAGAATGGCCACAGAGCAGAACTGAACCACGTATCCAATACATCCGGATCTTGGGTAAAGGATGTACTCGCACAATGTGGGCAGGCGCTAGGTTGTTCTTCGAGGCTTGCCCATTCATGATCGCAATCGTTACAATAAAATACAGGGATACGGTGTCCCCACCACAGTTGGCGTGAGATACACCAGTCGCGCAGCTCCCCCATCCATGAATTGTAGCTGTTGATCCAGTGTGGCGGGAAAAATTGGGCTAAGCCGTCATTTGTTTTGTCGATTGATCCGCGTGCGATTTCGTTTCGGACAAACCACTGTTTAGAGATGTACGGTTCGACAATGTTTTTACAGCGGTAACAGTGTCCTACTTGGTGGACGTGATCTTCGATTTTTTCGATAAACCCTGCTTCGTTTAGACGGTTTACAATAATCTCACGCGCCGCAAGACGCTCTAGTCCCTCAAATTCACCTGCGTGATGATTTAGAATTCCTTTTTCATCGAATACCGTGATGAACTCCAAATCGTGACGTTTCCCGACTTCATAGTCATTGGTGTCATGTGCGGGGGTGACCTTTACCACACCCGTTCCGAAATCTTTATCGACGTGGGTATCGGCGATGATTTTGATCTCACGGTTGATAAGAGGGAGGGTGATACTTTTTCCGATAAGGTGGGCATAACGCTCATCATCAGGATGGACCATGATTGCCGTATCCCCAAAATAGGTCTCCGGACGGGTTGTTGCCACCGTGATGTGACCGCTACCATCGCTAAACGCATAGTTCATATGGTAGAAATGCCCTTGGTGCTCTTCGTGCTCAACTTCGATATCGCTGAGTGCGCCATCATGCGTACACCAGTTAACCATATAGTTACCGCGAATGATGAGGTTTTTGTTGTAAAGATGGACAAAAGCCTCTTTGACGGAGGATTTTAGCCCCTCATCCATCGTGAAGCGCTCACGACTCCATGCGGGGGAGACACCGAGCTTGCGCAGCTGAGAGACCATGATTCCGCCGCTCTCTTCTTTCCATTCCCAGACACGTTTTAGAAATGCGTCGCGTCCCAGCTCTTCTTTGGTTGTCCCCTCAGCAAGAAGCTGTTTTTCAACAACATTTTGAGTCGCAATACCGGCATGATCGGTTCCCGGCTGCCATAGGGTGGCATAGCCGTCCATACGCTTATAGCGGACGATGATGTCTTGCAGTGTAAAAGTGAGGCCGTGACCGATGTGCAAACGTCCTGTTACGTTAGGGGGAGGCATCATGATGGCAAAATGTTTGTTGGGTTTGACAATAGCACGGTTGCCATCCACTTCAAAATAGCCCCGGTTTTCCCAGAGTGGATAAAAAGTTTCTTCGATATTCTTGGGATCGTAATGCGTAGATGACATGAAGGAGCCTTGAGCAAAAATGTTCGCGAATTATACCAAAATTTGGAGGAATAGATTTTGCTTAAAATTTTCTAAATTTGCTGCGTGAGTATTTCTTTGAGGTACCCAAAGCGATGCGGGCGTTATTGGATATCAACGAGGATTTAAAAGTGGTTGTATATAATATCGGAATTGTTCAAGACCTGCTCGACCATCATTTCGCCTCTAGTATGAGGTACAAGGAACCCTTTGCCTCTCTCTCGCCTCAATTCGCAGCAATTCACCGCTGCAACTGCTCCTTATGGTCATAATCTTATCATTGCCTCGGCAGGTACGGGTAAAACATCCACTATTGTTGGCCGAATAGGCCATCTTCTCTCACAAAATGTCAAACCCGAAGAGATCATGCTTCTCACTTTTACCAATAAAGCAGCGGCCGAGATGGTGGAACGGGTAGCGGCATTTTTTGGGAAAGAGATCGCTTCCAAAATCGATGCAGGGACGTTTCATGCCATCAGCTATCGGTGGTTAAAGCGCAAAGAGGGGAAAGTCGTTCTCAAGCAGCCTCGTGAACTTAAAACGCTTTTCCGAAGTGTTCATGAAAAACGGACCTTTAGCCATATCGATTGTGTGACCCCTGCGTATGGAGCTAATTATCTCTATGATGTCTATTCGTATTACCAAAATACGGAGATTTCGACTAATTTTGAAGAGTGGATACTGACCCATCAGGACGAGCATGCCGTCTATGCCGCCATCTATGCGGATATCGTTGATGAGTTCGAAGCGCTAAAAAAAGAATATGGCTTTGTCAATTTTAACGATCTTCTTTTGCTGATGCGAACTTTGGCTTCTCAAAACGATTTAGGATACAAAGAAGTTTTGATTGATGAGTATCAGGATACCAATGCTCTCCAAGGGACGCTCGTGGAGGCAATGAAGCCTCCATCGCTGTTTTGTGTGGGCGATTACGATCAAAGCATCTACGCCTTTAACGGTGCGGATATTTCGATCATCGGTTCTTTTAGTACCAAACACCCTGATGCGCAGGTGTACACCCTCAATAAAAATTACCGTTCGACGATTCCCATCCTCTCTTTGGCCAATAAAGTGATTGCCTACAATGAGCGAATCTATCCAAAAGCACTGGAGGTCACGCGCACGCAAGAGGCGCAGAGCCCCGCATTGCTCATCTATGAAGAACTTTTTGAACAATATCACGGTATTGCACGCGCCATCGGAGATTCTTCAACCAATCGAGAAGAGATTGCGGTTATTTTTCGCAACAATGCCTCTGCGGATGGGATTGAAGCAACTTTGCGAGAACTTGGAATCGCATGCCGCAGGCGGGGAGGGGTGAGTTTTTTTGACTCCAAAGAGATCAAAGCGCTTTTGGATATTTTTACCCTTTTAGTCAATGAATCGGACATGATGGCGTTTATCCACCTTTTTGATTACGCGAAGGGGGTAGGGAGTGCTATTGCTAAAGAACTTTTTGTAGCGTTGCAAAAACTTGGGCACGGATCGTTTTTGCGAGGACTCTATAATCCTGATACGTCTATCACGAATCCGTTTGAAAAAAGACGGTTGAACCATCAGCTTGGGTTATTTGATGACTTTGCGGAGCTTGGGAGTGCCGGTCGGTTTGCGAAACTGGGTTTGGATCCGAATTTTATGGGAAATCCAATTCTTAAACATGCTAAGTTAACCAAAGAATCGGCGACCTTTTTGCATGATTTGTTTATGTTGTTTCGTAAATTACGGGATGTAAAAGAGCCCAAAGAGGCAGTTCAAAAAATTGCGGTCTCCTCATTGTACGCCCATGTGATTGAATTGTTATCAAACCGTCGTGCGATGACGGAGAATGGCTCCGTGGATGAAAAAGTAAAAGAGGAATCTAAAGATAGGATTCGCCGTAAATGTACCCTTCTTTTTGAGCTTTCTCGTCCCTACAAAGAGCTTGAGCGGTTTTTGAATGCAATGGTATTGGGTTCTCAGGATTTAACGCAAGGGGAGGGGGTTCATCTGCTCAGTATCCATGCATCAAAAGGGCTGGAATATGAAGAAGTGTATGTGATTGATTTGATGGATGGACGATTTCCCAATCGAAAACTGATGAGCCGTAGCGGAAGCATCGAAGAGGAGCGAAGGTTGTTTTACGTTGCCGTTACTCGTGCTAAAGATAGACTCTATTTGAGTTATGCAAAATACGATAAAATTAAAAAAACAAACTTCATCCCTTCTCAATTTATCTATGAGGCAGGTTTGATCCCGAAAGATGAAGCATATACGAGGATGATCGAAAAAGAAACGACAGATAAAGAATAATTTCTTTATCTACGTCCTTGAACCGCGTTCCCCATTTCCCACATCGGCAAGAAAATCCCTAACGCTAATAAGAGAACCATACCCGCGATCATGAAAAGCATAATCGGCTCAACGGCTTCGGAAAGACCATCGATGATGGCGTCAAAACGCATTTTATAATACTCCATAACTTTTTGCATCATGGTATCAAGCTGACCGCTTGACTCTCCTGCTGAAATCATTTGAATAACCATATTCTCAAACAGCTTTGTTTCTAAGAGACCCGCATGCAACGAACCCCCCTTTTCTACGGTAGAACGTACCATCAATAAACGTTCACGCAATGGAAGATTATCGATCATGGCTACGGATGTCTCTAATGCTTCTGCAATCGGTATCCCTGCGCGTACCAGTTCAGAAAAAACGAGGGTGAAACGATTGAGAGTTGCAAACATAATGATATTTTTAATCAAATAAACTTTGAGTAAGAAAAGATGCCATTGAAATCTGAAGTCTTTATTCTGGTTTAACATATAACGAAACCCCATGAAGAACATAACGAGACCTGCTATAACATATACACCGTAGGTATTAAATAAGTGCTCCAAAAAGAGAAGGATTAAGGTCGGGACAGGAAGCTCCGAATGAAGCTGCTCAAAAATGGTTTTAAATTGAGGAACAACATAGGAGATCAAAATAGTAAACGCAACGGCCATCGCAATCATGACATTCCGAGGATAGGCCATCGCTTTTTTAAATTTTATAATATTTCGTCGAATCTCTTCAAGCATGTCGGCAAGTTTATGGAGAGATTCGGCCATATTACCGGTTTTTTCTCCCAGTTCGATCATCGCTATAGCTAAGGTCCCCAGTTCATAACTGAACTTTTTAGCTGAATACGAGAGACTGTGCCCGGAGTTAATATCTTCAGCCATAGTCCCTATAACTGTTTTCAATGCTTGGTCCGTCGTGGCGTCGGCTATCTCGTGCAGAGAGTCATGGATGGGAATTCCGGCATTGGCCATGACGGCAAGCTGCCGAATGGCAGCAATCAAAGAATCCTGTTTTAACTTCCTCTTTTTGAAATTGGCAAAAAGAGTCTCTTTAAATTTTTTCAGCTGGTCTTCCAAAGGAGGGGAGGTTTCCACTGCTTTTAATATGATTCCCGGAAATTTTATTTTTGCAAGATACTGAGCCTCTTTTTTGTGTTCAGCATAGAGACCGTGCTCACTTTTTTTCCCTTTGCTTAATACGGTTACGATAAAGTATTTCATTCTTTTGCTACTCTTAAAATTTCATCAATTGTTGTGACACCCTCTACCGCTTTATGCATACCATTTTCAAACATTCCAATGAAACCTTCATGTTTCGCTTGTTTAAAGATATCCTCTTTTGATCCTCCTCGTGCAATCAAACTCGATATTTCTTCAGAAATTGGTAGTACTTCGCAAATCATTTCTCGTCCCATATACCCTGAACCATTACACTCTTTGCATCCAGAACCGGCATAAAAGATGGTATCCTGAGGAATATAAGCACGGTACTCTTCTATGAGTGTAGCAGGTAAATCGATCTCTTTTTTACAGAATTTGCATATTTTACGTACCAAACGCTGTGCTTGTATGGCAACAACTGCTCCGCTGATAAGGTACGGTTCAATTCCCATATCGGACATACGAGGGATGGCACTAATGGAATCATTGGTATGGAGAGTTGAGATAACCAAGTGCCCTGTTAAAGCTGCTTTAATAGCGATTTCAAGCGTTTCATGGTCACGGATCTCCCCAATCATGATTTTATCGGGGTCTTGGCGGAGAATGGAACGCAGTGCATCGGCAAAGGTTAAACCGACTTTTGGATTAACCTGCACCTGCTGAATTAAATTCATCCGATATTCGACCGGATCCTCAACGGTAATGACTTTGTCTTCAACGTTACGTAATTCATTCAATGCCCCATAAAGTGTTGTCGTTTTACCGCTGCCGGTAGGTCCAGTGACCAAGATAATGCCAAATGGAACTTGTAATGATTTAATGAATTTTTGATAACTGTCATTGTCCATACCCGATTCTTCGAGTTTGACCAATGCTTTACTTTTATCAAGAATACGCATAACAATCGATTCCCCATAAAGGATAGGTAACGTGGAAAGACGAAAATCAAATTCTGCATCCATCACCATGGCCGAAAAACGTCCATCCTGCGGTTTGCGCCGTTCCGCAATGTCTAAATTGGCGAGCAGTTTTATACGAGAGGCCAGAGGAGGATAAATATCACGGTCAAAGATAAAGATTTCAGCCAGTTTACCGTCAATTCGGGTCCGGACCACACAGTTTTTTTCAGTGGGTTCGATGTGAATATCACTGGCACGTCCTTTGATGCACGCTTTTAAAATAACATCAATAAGTTGAAGAATGGATGATGCTTCTTGTTGCTCTTCAATGGTTCCTATATGACGCAGTTCGTTTCTTATATTGGTAACGAGCTCTTTTACACTGTCCTTGAGTTCAATTTTAAAGAGATATGCCTGAATCTGCTTTTCAGTAGCGATTGCGACTTGCATGGATTTGCGTGGAAAAAGACGCTGAATAGCCTCTTGGGCTTCAATATTTAGAGGATCTGAAAAAGCGACAACCACATACATATCGTCTTGTGATACGGGCAATGCATTGTAGCGTTTCAAAGGCGCTGTCGGGATTTTCTCAATAAGACGATAGTCCATATCTATAGCATCCAAATCGAGATACGGTAATACAAGGACTTCAGCAAGATAGTGCAGAATGGACGATTCATCAATGAAATGGTAATTTTTGATAATAGAAAGTTCGTATTCTCCAAGTCGAATTTGTTCCACAATAAAGCGCTTGATGAAGCTAAGCGAAATAGCCCCCACTTTTGTGAGTGTTTCTAAAATGGTATCATTTTGAACGCCTCTAGAAGTTAATCGATCAATTTGTTGTTGCGTGATATGGCGTTTTTCTAATAAATCATGTGTGATGCGATCCATATCAATTTTCCTTATTGGTATACGTGGTGTGTTGCTAATATTCTATCATAGTATACGTCAATGGCAAACGTTTTATACCCATTGATTTGGACAGTGTAGAGGTTGTACGTTTGTCTAGGATTGTTGGGATCCGTGTACTTTTTGATACTACTACTGGATTGCGGACTTTTACAATACAGATCGAAAACTTTTGAAAGCAAAGAGGAACTGGTTGGTAATTTGAGTGATTTTAGGGGATAATTGTCATAAAGTGCTTGGAGAAGAAGTTTTTTTTGCATGATTAACAATGAAAAGTAGGAGGCATTAATACGCGCTTCCGGGCTTTGATTGAGTAGTTTAGTTGGTGTATTGAGGCAATCGATTTGATCGGCTTTTAAGCAACCGAAGGCATAGAGAGATACATAGGCCTCATTGGAGTGTATTTGTTTGAAATGTTGTATTCCAATACTGCACACTTCTGAGTATGCTCCTTTTTGATAAAGCTGAACCATTTGACTTGGAATATCTGCATGCAGAATAGAAAAGAATACTATGATGGATAAAAAGAGTTTTTTCATTTGCTACTCTCTTTGTTAAGTGTGTCTAGAAAGTTCTTGGCGCTTTCAGAATTTGAATTGGATATGTAAAGCTGCAACGTCTTTTTAGCTTGATCTGTTTTACCTAATTTCACCAGTGATTTGGCAAAAATGAGCCAACTTTCATCCAATGTAGTATTAAGGGCGTTTGTTTTCAAAGCATAGTTGTACGCTTCTGAATAGTTGGCATGATCATAATGGTAACGTGCAATGTAGAGTCCTAAATTAGGATTGGAATTGTTTTTAAAACGCTCTTCAAGTTCATGAATATCGAAGGTGGCATCGTCTCGTTTAATGGAGGTTAATTTACCTTTAATTATAGGTTGCGTCGATTTGGATAAAGGGATGGGAACTTTTGGTGTTTGGACGGTAGATACAGGTGGAGAAGGGACCGCTGGACGAGGGCTAGTAGCGATTGATTTTTTTAGAGATGTCGATGAGGGGATAACTTCAGCCGGTATTTCTATGGATTGCATGAATTGCATGGAGGGTTCCAAAAGCATAGTGTTTTCACTATGCGTATCACCAGGTAGAACGGCAGCTTTTATTGTAATGGGTAATGTCTTTGAAGCTGTGACTGATTTTTTAGGCTGATGATTATCAGAATATAGCCACATAATGGTAACACTAAAAATTATTCCTGTCGTTATTAGAAATATATAGGGAACTGAACGCTTTATCTTGTATTTTAGCCAACGGCGTTCCAGTTTAGAAATATCAAGCACGAATAAGTCCTGTGTGAATTGCTGCCATTTCGATCCACTTTGTATTTAAAGTATTGTATTTAATTTTTGAGGGGTGATGTTCTTCATACCATGCATAGAGGCTAAAAAGGGCAAACATGAGTTTATTCGCTTCTCGATAATTTCCTTTTGTTAATTTAGTGATTAATTTAATGTTCTTATCATTAACCATATTGGCAACATCAAAACAATTGCTCTTCAGCAGTTTCTTTTGGATATAAATTTTGAGTTCTTCATAGGACGCATTTTGCAACTCGATGCTTTCCCAAATACGGGTTTGAAAGTGTTCTTTGGCAATGATGTCTTCGTTGTCCGTTTTGTGGAGAGTAATGACAAATTTGAGTGCACGGGCATCCGAAATAAGACGAATTTTTTCCATTACATCTGCACTGTACAGCTGTGCTTCATCCAGTAAGACAATCGGTATTATAGAAAAGTTGACCGCAGCAGAGAGTTCCAAAAATCGAGTCAGTGTCAGCGACTCTCTGCTTGCATACGAATATATTTTATGAGCCAAAACTCTTAAAAAATCATTTTCATCAATAATGGGGATGTCGATCATGAATACTTTTTGATCTTTTGAGAGATCATGGTGCAGTTTATGTAATAACATGCTTTTACCCGTACCGGGTCTGCCATAAAGCAAAATCATTTTAAGAGGCTTTTGTACCGACGTTTTTAGACTTTGGTACATATGCGAGACGCTGTCAATCTGAACGTAGTCTTTCGGGTTGACGATGTCGATAAAAAGGTCACGGGGTTTCGAAAATAGCAAATGTTCCATTCGTTACTTCATATCCGCTTTGAGTACTTTGATGTTTTCGAGATCTGCTTTTGCTTGCTGTGATTGTTGAAACTGATCTTTTTGCATTGCCGGAGCTAAACGACTGTATCCCAAATCAGAAAGACCGATATTGGAGCCATCTTTTTTAACGATATGGGGCTCAATGATAATGACAAGCTCTTCTACTTTTTCACTGATCCCTTCTTGTTTAAACAAGTAGCCTAAAACAGGAATATCCCCGAGTAATGGAACTTTTGTTACATTATTGGTTGATTTTCGGTTGATAAGACCACCGAGAACAATACGACTACCATCTTGTACAGATACGACGGAGGATATTTGGCGACGACTTAAGTCAGGTGGCATGGTGCGTAATGCATTGTCCGTTGAAAGGGCACTGGCCGTTTCAGAAACAGACGGGTTAATACGTAACGTGATGGTTCCATCTTTTGAAATTTCAGGGGTGATATCGAGAAGAACTCCTGAAAATACGGAACTGACTACTTCTGTTGTTGATTGTTGTCCTGTTGTCCCCCCTGCTAAAATCGAGGTATTGATTGTTTTATAAAACAACTCAGTACCTGCTGTGATAAGTGCTGGCTGATTGTTGAGGGTCATAATTTTTGGGTTGGAAATTGCATAGACATCCCCTTGGGTTTTCAAAAACATCAGAAGATTGTTAATACTGATGCTGTGGCTTAGGGTGAAAAGTCTTGAAATGGCATCTACGGGGGCACGTACGCCGGCTAAAGGTGACAGTGCAAATGTTGGGTCAAGATTTCCTGTTGTAGTGTTAACTATTGCGCCTGTTTGCATTAATGTTTCAACTTTATCTCCCTCATATGCCGTATCGAATGTACCGCCAGCGACATTAGTTCGATTGGCAGTATCAGCACCAATTTGAAAATTTTGAAGGTTATAGATTTGTGACCAGTCGATACCTGTCGTTGATCCATCATTAAAGACAACACTGTACATTTTAACATCGATCATGACCTGCGTCTGCATTTTTTTCTCTAGATCATTGATGTATGTATCAAGACGTTTAATTTGTTTACCGGTACCCGTTACGGTTATCAATCCAGCATTTTTATTGATAAAAATATTATGCCGGTCTTCTTCCTCTACTAGGTTGTCTTTTGAATCTAAGCTAGGGGTTGATTTTGCTTGTTTGTATTGATCTTCGGGACGACTTAATATACTTTTAACCTCTTGCTCTAATGTTTCCCAAAATTTTACTTCATCCACGGTAGTAATATTGGTTCCAGATTCAGAGGATGCTCTGTTGCTGGCTGAAGTAGCCGAACTAGCTGTGGTCGTTGTGGTAGTAGATGTTCCAGTCGCTCCTGAACCTGCAGAAGTCCCTGAATTTGAGCTTAATCGGATATTGGTACTCCCTGTCCCTTTTCGCTCTGTAGTGATATAGTCGATATTGTACGTTTTGGTTGTGAGATAGGAAATTTTCAAAATATTATTTTGCAAGGTATATTGCAAATCATTTTCTTTGATGATCAAGTCCAATACTTCATTGATAGTGAGATTTTTTAAATAGGTTTTATTCATCTGCTTTTTGAGAATATTTTCGGCTTCAGCATCCGTTACGATGACGCTCATACTACATTCATCGCTTATTTGATCAACGAATTCACCGACAGTCGTCCCTTTGACAG
>JAUXSZ010000094.1 GCA_030679635.1 Sulfuricurvum sp.
CGGAGATAAAAAATTGGGTAAATGTATCGATGAAATCGAACTCCTTTTCCCGCTTAACAATGGTATTACTGTCCAATCAGAGTGTCCGATCGGTTTGATCGGAGATGATATCGGTGCCGTTACCAAAGTAAAAGCAATAGAGATTGACAAAGTTATCGTTCCCGTCAACTGTGAAGGTTTCCGTGGGGTATCTCAATCCTTGGGTCACCACATCGCAAACGACACGGTTCGTGACTACATTTTTGACGGTCAAGTAAACGTGGACATCAGTGATGTTACGGCTACCGATTATGACGTTGCGATCATCGGAGATTATAACATCGGTGGTGATGCATGGTCAAGCCGTATCCTTCTCGAAGAGATGGGTTTACGTGTTGTAGCACAATGGTCTGGAGATGCAACTCTTAAAGAGATGGCATTGACACCGAAAGTGAAATTGAACCTGCTTAACTGCTACCGTTCAATGAACTACATCAGCCGTCACTTGGAAAAAGAGTACGGGATTCCTTGGATCGAGTACAACTTCTTCGGACCGTCACAAACCATCAAATCACTCCGTAAAATCGCGGCGTTCTTTGACGAAAGTGTACAAGCTAAATGTGAAGAAGTTATTGCTAAATATCAACCGATGATCGATGCGGTTATCGCAAAATATAAGCCACGTCTTGAAGGTAAAACGGTTATGTTGTTCGTCGGCGGCTTGCGTCCTCGTCACGTTATCGGTGCCTACGAAGATTTGGGTATGGAAGTCATCGGTACAGGTTATGAGTTCGCTCATGATGATGACTACAAACGTACCAAAGAAGAGATTTTCCGCTCAACCGTTATCTACGATGACGTTAACGAGTATGAACTCGAAGCGTTCGTTAAAAAACTTCAACCTGACCTTGTAGCTTCAGGGATCAAAGAGAAGTATGTATTCCAAAAAATGGGTCTTCCGTATCGTCAGATGCACTCATGGGATTACAGTGGTCCATACCATGGATACGACGGATTTGCGATTTTCGCGTCAGATATGGATTTAGCGATTAATTCACCAGTATGGGCGCACTCAAAAGCACCATGGGAAAAGGAAGGTTGAGGTCATGCAAGAAGTAGAAAAAATTGTAAACGGGAAAGACCTGTTTAAACGCCCAGAGTACCAAGAGGTGCTCAAAAACAAAAAACAATTCGAATCCTCTATGCTCGCAGTTAATCCTGCGAAAGTAGATGAGATTGCGGAATGGACCAAAACATGGGACTACCGTGAGAAAAACTTGGCCCGCGAAGCGATCACCGTCAATCCGGCAAAAGCATGTCAGCCTCTAGGTGCGGTTATGGTTGCGCTTGGGTTTGAGGGGACTATGCCTTACGTTCATGGTTCTCATGGATGTGTTGCGTATTTCCGTTCATACTTTACCCGTCACTTCAAAGAGCCGACTCCTTGTGTATCGGATTCTATGACTGAAGATGCTGCGGTATTCGGTGGTTTGGTAAATATGAAAGAGGGTCTAAAAAACTGTGCAGCAGTGTATAAGCCTAAAATGATCGCTGTTTCTACTACGTGTATGGCAGAAGTTATCGGGGATGACTTGCAAGCGTTTATTATCGCTGCAAAAGAAGAAGATAAAGGTGAGTTTTTATCTGAAGAATATCCGATTCCTTATGCACACACACCGTCATTCGTCGGTAGCCATATTACGGGTTATGACAACATGATGCACGGTATTATGTCTCAGCTTACCGAAGGTCAACAAGGTGAAACGAAGCAACGTATCAACATTATCCCAGGATTTGAAACGTACATCGGTTCACTTCGCTCGGTAAAAACGATCGTTGAAGCATTCGGAACCGACTATATCATGTTAGGTGACCACTCTGATCAGTGGGACATGCCAGCAGGTCAATACGAAATGTTCCAAGGCGGAACAAAACTGGACGATGCAAAAGATTGTATCAATTCAAGTGCAACGATTTCATTGCAAAAATACGCTACCGTTAAAACCATGAAAATGGTCGAAAAACGTTGGAAACACGCTGGTGGATTCTCTAACCCGGTCGGTCTCAAAGGGACTGATGAGTTCGTAATGAAACTCGCAGAATTGACAGGAACCGAAGTTCCGTCAAAGCTCAAAGTAGAGCGCGGCCGTTTGGTTGATGCTATGCAAGACAGCTATCCGTACATGCACGCTAAAAAATTCGCTATCTGGGGTGATCCTGACTTCCTTTTAGGTCTTGTTTCATTCTTGTTAGAGATGGGTGCTGAGCCTACTCACGTCCTTTGTCACAATGCCCCTAAGGGTTGGGAAGAAGAGATGAGAGCATTGCTTGATACCTCTCCGGCAAAAGACAGCTTGCACGTATGGGCTGAAAAAGATTTGTGGCACATGCGTTCACTTCTCTTCACTGAGCCTGTCGATTTCATGATCGGTAACAGCTACGGTAAAGAGTTGATGCGTGACACAGGGACTCCGTTGATCTACATCGGATTCCCGATTTTCGATCGTCACCACCTACATCGCTACTCTATCAGCGGATACGACGGTGCGTTGAATCTTCTAACATGGATCACGAACAAAGTTCTTGACCAGTTGGACGAAGATACCAAAGGCATCGCAACTACCGACTACTTCTTCGACCTTATCCGCTAAGAATATTCTTTTAAACGCCAAACGGAGCTAAGCCCCGCTTGGCTACGCTCGCCGCTATGGCACTAAAGCTTGCCTCATTCGAGTCAGATACTTTTTTTAGGATATCATATGGCAACTGTACACGATAAAATCAAAGCCGAATTACTACAAGAAGCCTATGCCAATATCGATAAGATATACGATTCGATCGAACAGCATTTTATCCTCGATGAAACTCGTCGCGACAATGTGATTAAACACCTCAATATCCTCAAAGATGAACTTTATTTCGTTTTTAAAACGACACCACTTTCCTAGAACACTATATGCATTAATTCTTCATATCACCATTGGAGAAATATTATGGAACATCACGTAGTCATCGAAAAATTGTGCAGTTGTGCTAAAAAAGAGGGATTGTCTCAAATTTCTACGTATGATGCAAAAGCCGTAGCTTTCGAAGCGGCTGAGACTCAACTGGCATATATGAAGGGAAGTTTTTGCGGAAAGCACGAATTTCAGCTTGTAGAAGTGGATGACAATTTTGTCATCGGTATGGTCGGCGGCGGATGCGGCTGTAAATAAAAGATCATCATGTTGTTGAAAAACTATGCGCATGTGCAAAACGAAAACAAATGCCTCAGATAAAGACGCTGGATGACAAAGAAAATAGCACGGGCGCAGGAGATGAACAGCTCACTTGTTCAGTGCTGTTGAAGTGTTATTATAGTAGGTGAGGGGAGTTATTAATCTTCTTCGTCTTCAAATACTTTCAATGCTTCACTAAGATCGGATGGCTTGACAATTTCTTGGTCCATTTGCTTTATCTGTTCTACTTCTTCGACCTTTGCATGCGCCTCTTCGACATATTCTATAAATGTTTCGATATCCATTTGGGATTTATAAAACTGTGCATAGCCTAAAGCAATATCAACAAATTCTACGCCACATCCAAAATCGATTAATTGCTGTTTTAAATCCATTGTCTACCTTATATTTTAATCCGTAACATTATAAACAAGAAGAGTTAAAATATCCATTGTAACGGAGATATATTTCAGATTCAGAATAGGATACAGTCATACATACAACCCATCATTCATGAAGCCGAATTATACTGAATAATGTACGTTTATAATTAAATAATGTTACAATATATGAGATAATGGTTGAAGGAGTTTGTATGGCTCTGATGAAAAAAATGACGCTTTTAAAACGTACAATAATATGGTTAAGCGCAATATCTTTTGTAATATTTTTTTTACTCGTTTGGATCGTATGGCAAGTACGAGAAACAGTGCGTGACAACGGATTACTCCATATTCAAAAAATTCTGAATCATAAGCTTGATACGATAGACATGTATGTAGATGAGCGGTATTCTGCCCTCAATAATTTGACACAGCTATTGTATGTTGCTTTACATTATCAAAATACCCTTGAATACGATTATTGGGATAAAGTCTCGAATGATTTGGATGGGAATTTAGAGATTTTTGCGAACAACAACCATTTTTACGATATTTTTTTGATAATGACGAATGGGGATATAGCATTAACGGTAAAAAATGAAAACGACCTCCACACGAATCTTTTAAGCGGGCCGTATCGTCATACCCAATTGGGCCGTGTCTTTAGGGATGCTCTTAAGAATTCTAAGCCTCAGATATCCGATTTTTATTATTATGTACCCAGTCATGATAATGCCGCATTTATTGCTCAGCCGATTATAGCGGAGGGGAAAATCATCGCTGTTGTGGCCGTACAGATCGACAAAAAAGCGATTTATAGCGTGATTAACGACTACAGTGAATTGGGGCAAACCGGTCAAGTATTTGCATCGGTTATCCGTGAGGGAAAACTGATGAGCATGATTCCTATGCGTCATAGCAATATCAAACCGTATACTTTTTTTGATTCGCCAGAAAACAAGGCCATTCGTAATGCAGTCAAAGGGGGTAAAGGGCAAGCCTACATGGTTGACAGATTGGGACATGATGTAGTCATAGCCTGGGATTATCAACATGATTTGCACTGGGGATTAGCGATACAGATCGATGAGTCTGAATTACTGGCTTCATGGTACACAATGAGTACATTCTTGACCCTGTTATTTTTTTCCGGTGTATTAATCGTCGGTTTTATGCTTATTATGGCATTTCGTTCTTTTGTGAAACCGATACGGGAGTTGACCCGCAATGCCCAGATGATGTCAGAAGGACATTACGATATTCCACTTGATTCGGAAGAGTACGATCAGGAGTGGCAACTGTTGATCCGCGTTTTTAAACAAATGTCCGTCGAAATCAGTCACAGAATAACACAGTTAAATGACCAAAATGAGCTTCTTACCATGCAAAAGAATGAAATAAAAGAGCTCAATCTTCATTTGGAAGCTAAAATAGAGACGAAATCGAAACAACTGCAAGAATACATCAATATCGTTGATCAATATGTGATTACATCGCAAACTGATGTTTATGGAGTCATTACCTATGTATCCGAAGCATTCTGCCAAATAAGTGGCTACACAAAAGAAGAATTGATTGGACAAAATCACCGTATCGTTCGCCATCCGGATATGCCAAATCAACTCTTTATAGACCTATGGAAAACGATAACATCGGGGAAAATTTGGCATGGTGAAATAAAAAACTCTACATCTGATGGCAAATACCATTGGTTGGATACAATGATTTCCCCAAACTTTGAAGACGAAAAAATAATCGGGTATACGGCGGTACGGCAGGATATTACGAATCAAAAAATGATTGAAGAGCTCGCCATTACCGATTCGATGACCGGACTGTACAATCG
>JAUXSZ010000098.1 GCA_030679635.1 Sulfuricurvum sp.
GGGCTGTGTTGATTGAAGGCGGTAAAGCAAAAGCATTGAGTGCTAAATATTTTATTGCGATCAGTTATCCATTATTAGACATGGGCGGATTTATGGGAATTATGACGATTCCTGATGCGGTTATCAAAAGTCTACAAAAAACGTTTAAATAAGCCGTCATTCCCGCGAAGGCGGGAACTCAGGTGTTAAATCTTAAATTCTATCTCCCCTAGCATTTTCTGCACAATATCTTGATAATATTTTTTCTGTGTTTCATTGCCCAACGCTACTGGCGGCTCGCCATTATCAGAACCTTCACGAATATCCATATCAATCGGAATCTGCCCTAGCAATTTTAGATTGTACCGCTCGCATAGACGTTCTCCTCCGCCTGTTCCAAAGATGTCATAACGGTTTTTGGTATCGGGAGCGATAAAGTAGCTCATATTTTCGACCAATCCTGCCATGGGGACATGAATGTCTTGAAACATTCGGATGGCACGGCTGACATCATCGGAGGCTACGAGTTGCGGAGTCGTGACAATGACGCCTGCCGTGATCGGGAGCTCTTGAGCCATGGTGAGTTGTATATCACCGGTTCCCGGAGGCATGTCGATAACCATAAAATCGAGCTCTCCCCACTCTACATCTTCGAGAAACTGAATGAGGGCCGATACGGCAACCGATGAGCGCCATACGAGAGGGGTATCGGAAGTGGGCGTTGTTAACGCGACACTCATTATTTTGATTCCGTAATTTTCGCTTGGGACGATTTTGTTGTCGTCATTCCAGGTGATTTTTTCCAGATCGGTATTGGTGAGTCTCGGAACATTGGGGCCATAGACATCGGCATCGAGCAATCCGACTTTGTACCCAAGCTGTGCCAGGGCAATCGCCAAATTGACACTGACGGTGCTTTTTCCGACCCCACCCTTACCGCTGGTTATGGCAATAACGTTTGCAGCATAGGGGGCACGGTTGTTCGGTGTTGCGGTGGTTCCGTAATTGGTGTCTTTGGACACTTGCGCTTTTTTGGTAATGTTTAGCGATTTGAGTTCGTGCGAAAAGGCCGCTTCAATCGCTGTTTTTACCGTTAGATAGGAGTCATCACTGACGGTGAGCAGTTCAATATTTGCGTTTCCATCGGTGACTTTGACGGAAGAGATCAGCTTTAAATCACCGATAGTTCGGCTAAGTCCCGGATATTCAAGGGCGCTGATCGCTTCTGTTAGAGCTTTAGTGTTCATAAGGGTTGCCTCTGCTTTCTCTGGCAAGGAGTGATTTTGTGCCATTGGATTTTTGGGCGAGTCTTGTAAGGGGAGCACGCGCAGCCGGATATTGCAAACTCAGAGTGTGATAGGTATTGATCCGATCATCAATGAGGAGATTGAGTGAGGAGAGGACTCCGTTGATGGTTCCAAGCGCCTCCGACTCGTTGAGGAGCTCTTTGATCAACATTTCGCGCGAGTGCATTTGCAATGCAAGACCATTTTGGCGACCGATTGCAATAAAATCACCGGCACTTAAATACAGACCGGAATAAAAAGTATTTAAAAAATGGTTCTCAAGTACAATGAATTTACTGCGTACTTCTTGTTGGCGTTTTTTCATCCTCTGGCATCCAAATTTGCCTGGGCCGCTTTGGTCACATCGACATCATTGTCTTTGAGTAAACTTTCAAGTATCTCTTTGGGTGCTGAACGGTTTTCTGCGAGGCGCATGCGAACCATTTTGTCATTGTCATCCGCTAGGATTTTGAGGAGCTTGAGGGGAGTGTTCGGATTCCCGGAAAGACCATCGCGAACAATCTTCTCATCACTGAAAAATTTCTCTAAAACGTCAGAAGGGGTTGATGGATTGGTGGCAACCAATGCGCGAACCAAATTAATGGTATCAAGCGCCAAATGGCGTAACACTTCAACGGGGGTATGGGGATTCTTGGCAACAGCCCAGCGAGCACCCATATCCACCGGATTTTGAGAAATATCGATGAGCAGATCCACCATGATTGGGCTGTATTCTTTTTCACGCTCATACACAGAGGTCCGCAGGGACAGATTCATAGCAACTTGACCGACAAGCTGTTTGTGTGTTTTAAACGCATTGTAAATCGTCTGTACGTCGTCAATCGGAAGGGTTATGTCTTCGAGCAATTCGATAAGAGTATCGGTATCGGCATGTTCAATAGCATTGCGGATGGCTTCGGTGTTCATAGGGCGAACTCCTTTGAGTTAATGAAATAATGTATGTGGGATACTATCTAAAACTGATTAAACAACGACTTTTAGTCCAATATTGTAAGTTATCTAAAAGTTATATTTTTAATAAGTAAACGAAAAAAAACACTAACTCATTGTAGAAGATGCAATTGTGACGATTATGTAACAATTGGTAATCCAATGGTAAAAATTCAACAGAAATTTACGCGTTATTAAGAGTGGCAAACCTATAATGGGCACGGTATTCTACAAAAATAGCTGTATCGAATACGTGATACAGCAATAAAATATTTAATTTTAGTGAAAAAGGAGCATGGATGAATAGATTGTTAACTACACTCTGTTTAGCGGCGTCACTGTCTGCTGCTAATGTAATAGCAGCTGATTATGTGAACAAAAACATTCTTATTTCTGCGGATGAAGCGGTCAAGCTTATCGGCAATCCAAAAGTGATGTTTGTCTCAGGGGATAATGAAGACATTTACAAGCTAGGGCATGTGAAGGGTTCAGTTGAGATGTATGCTCACCACTTGCACCATTCAGAAATTGATGGAGAGATGCACTGTGCACCTTTATATCGCTGTGTGGATGATGCCCAAGCGCTCATCGGCAAAAAAGGGATCAGCAACGATATGACGATCATTGCGTACGATGACTTTAAAGGTCCGAATGCGACAGGTGTTTATTCGTTTTTTGACAGTTTCGGTCACAAAAACATCAAAGTACTTAACGGCGGACGTGCAGCTATTATGGCGGCTGATCCGGCTCAAAAAGAGTATGATGCAGCGAATAAAGATTTAAAAGCGATCAACAAAGCACAAAAAGACGATAAAGAAAAACTCAAAAAAGCGACCGATGCTGAGAAAGCGGTTCTTGAAGCGTCTATCGCAAAAGCGCAAAGTGACATGACGGCATTGAAAACCAAAATGGCTGAGATTGAAACGCGTCTTATGGTGGTCAAAGGTGACGAAAGCGTTACCGCCAAAACGTATAAAATTGATCCTAAGAAAATCAAATACAGCGTTATCGCCGATAAAATCGAAGTCAAACATGCGATGGATGATATCCTGAAAAATGGTAAAAAATCTAAATTTGTTATTATCGACTCTCGCGGTATCGCCGAAATTATCGGTGAGCGTAAAATGGATAACGTAGCACGGGGCGGACATATTCCTGGGTCTACTTTCATTGAGTGGAGTCGTATTTCAGATGCTGATAAAAAACTTTCTTTTAAATCTGCAGATGAGATCCAAAAAGTGTATGATAGCTATGGCGTAACCAAAGACAAAACGGTTTATGCGTATTGTCAAGTAGGCGCTGGTCGCGGATCTGAACACATTACAGCGCTTCAATTGCTCGGCTACAAAAACGTCAAAGTCTTCACTGGAAGCTGGGATGTTTGGGGTAACGACATGAACCTTCCGATTAAACGATAAGGCAAAGGTGAAAATATGACAAAAGTAATGAACAATAATCGTCGCGATTTCTTGAAGGTTTCAGGAATGACGGCAGCATTGGTGGCTTCACAAGGGTCACTTTTTGCAAAAACAAATGTAATGTCGGTTGAAAACGGTAAAGAAAATTACCCGAACACCAACTATACCGAAGATATGTACCGTAACGAGTTTGCGTTTACGTACGGTAAAAAAGAAGAGCACGGTTTTGCATACCACTGTGTAAACTGCCAAGGTAACTGTGCATGGGAAGTTTGGTCTAACAACGGTGTTGTTACTCGTGAAAACCAATCGGCTCGCTATCCGGTTATCAATGCTAAGATCCCTGACTTTAACCCGCGCGGATGTAACAAAGGGGTTCAGCACTCACAAGTGATGTACCAAAAAGATCGTATCCTCTACCCAATGCAACGTGTTGGTGAGCGTGGAGAAGGTAAATGGAAACGTATTAGCTGGGATGAAGCTGCTGAGCACGTCTGCCAAGAGATTTTTGACTGTATGACCGATCCACAACGCGGGCCGGACAAGTTGATGGTTCACGCCGGTACGGGTCTTTTGACGGAAGGGCGTCGCGGTGCTCCATTGCGTTTTTCTACTCAATTGGGCGCAATTCGTATTTATCCGTCATCATACCTAGGAGACATGTTCTCCGGTGCGGCGATTGCCTACGGTGAGGGTAACGTTGGTTGTACGTGGGATTTCATGTATACCGTCGATACGGCTGTTATGTGGGGCGGTAATCCGTCAGTTTCTCGTATTCCTGATGCTCACTTCGTATGGGAAGGTAAGTATAACGGTGCTAAAATCATCGTTATTACTCCTGAGTTCAATGCGACGGCTAAATCAGCAGATCTTTGGATCCCGATCAAAGCCGGTTCTGATAATATTTTGGCAATGAGCGTTATTCAGGTCATTTTGGCAGAAAAGCTTTACAAACCAGAATTCATGAAAACGTTTACGGATCTTCCGTTCTTGGTCGATGTGGAAACACAAAAAATGATCCGTCGTTCAGACATGGAACATGCGGCAAACGAAGAAGATCATCATAAATTTGAAGAGCAATTTTACTCTATGAATAAAGCAACGGGGAAACCTGCATTGATGCCGGCTACTGAAGGTAGTTCAATCAAATCACTACGCCTTGATGAACAGGGAATTGTTCCCGAGCTTGAAGGGACATGGACGATCAAAGATATCCATGGAGCTGATCGTAAAGTTACGACAGTTTTCGAAATGCTCAAAAAATCGGCAGCTAAATTTGCTCCGGAAGTTACGAAAGACATTACGGGCGTTCACCCTGATACCGTTCGTGTGCTTGCTCGTGACATAGCGCTTCCAAAAGTAGTAGAGATTACGACCGGTTTCTCATTGAACAAATACTTCAACGGTGTTATGTCTATTTGGAACATCTCTTCAATCTGTGGTTTGACAGGTCGTATGGGACCATACGGCGGACTCAATACAGAAAATGAGTTCCAGCTCTCCGGCCTTGGCGTATTGGCAGGATTCAGCGGCAAATACAACGCTCGTTTCGGTTCTGGATTCGTAGGTGAGTTCGTATTCGGTGACGGTATGAAAACATTTGACAAATATTTCAGTGACGAAGACGTCAAGCGTGCGCAAAACGGCATGTCTAAAAAAGAGTACATGACGGTACTACAAGAGATGCTTGACCAAGGCAATAACAACAACGTCAACTTGGAGTCAAAACACGGAAACGTGAATAAACCATGGTGGCAGCCTGACTGCGCCTTGATTGTTGCTGACTCTAAATTCCGTCGTAATAAAGGGAATGAATATCGCAAGGCGTTCTTGAAGAAAACGAAATTCTACGGTTACGTAGACTATCGTATGAGCGAAGCCGCGCAATTTGCGGATATCTTGTTGCCTGCCAAATCACACTACGAGGTTTATGACCTTCGTACAAGTCCGGGTTACCACCGTTTTACCAACTTGGCTCAACCGGTTGCGAACATCAAAAATGTCGGTGAGGCAATGGACGAGTGGTCAATGTTTACATTGCTTGCTAAAAAAATGGAAGAGATGGCAAACCGTCCGGAAAACATCGGTAAAGCAAAAGTAAAAGACCATGTGAAATACGCAAAACCGGGTTTCCATGACTTGACGATTTTCCATAAAGAGTACACGAACACCGATGCTGAGTCTGAGGGTGCCGGTGAAAACTATCTCGGTACTGATAAAATGGCCGTTCAAGCTGCATTGGAAAAATGTGAGCAGTATGAGCCATGGACAATGGAGAAAATGTACAAAGTAGGCGGATTCTTGCTGATCAATGAAAAAGCGGCAAAAAGTTCACCATTGTACTCAGACCGTCCATACAGCTCTATGGAATATCACCTGTATAAATTTGAGCGTCTTGAGACACTCTCTGGTCGCCAAACGTTCTACGTTGACCATGAGATGTACATCAAGATGGGTGCTGCTACGAACACGGGTATGGAAGGGATTCGTCCACAAAACAAAGACTATCCGTACATTTTCATGACACCGCATGCCCGTTGGTCGATTCACTCGAACTATAAAACATCTCGTACGTTATTGCGTCTCCAGCGTGGTGTCCCTGCAATTCAAATCAACCGTGTGGTTGCAGAATCTAAAGGGATCAAAGACGGCGATACGATTCGCATCTTTAACGTTTTGGGTGAGTTTTATGCAAACGCAAAACTCTCCTCCTCTGCTCCTGCCGATGGACTCGTACTGGAGCATGGATGGGAACCGTATATGTATTTGAAAAATAAAGGTCACAATGAAGTGGTTCCAACAGGGATGAATCTTCTTGAGATGGCTGATGGCTGGGGTCACTTGAAATTTGGTGGTCTATGGGACGGTAACCAGTACGCATACGATGGCGCCGTCAATTACGAAAAATCAACCGACGTACAGTATTAAGGGGAATGAATGTCTAAACGACAATTAGCAATGGTCATGGACCTGAACAAATGTATTGGTTGCCAAACATGTACTGTAGCTTGTAAAACGCAGTGGACGAACCGTAACGGTCGTGAGTATATGTATTGGAATAATGTAGAGACGTATCCAGGTACGGGTTATCCTAAAAACTGGATGGAGCTTGGCGGCGGATTTGATGCAGCCGGCGACCTTCAACCGGGTGTTATCCCAAATCTTGAATCGGATTATGGGGTGCCTTGGGACTATAACTACGACAGTCTTACAACAACAAGTTTGATCGATGGCAGCAAAGAGGCTGCATTTCATCCGCATGTATCACCTACATGGGGACCAAACTGGGATGAAGACCAAGGTGCCGGCGTATTCCCGACAGACAACTATTTCTTCTATCTTCCACGGATTTGTAACCACTGTACCAATCCTGGTTGTTTGAGTGCGTGTCCTCGTGATGCCATCTTCAAGCGTGATCAAGACGGTGTTGTTTTGGTGGATTTGGATCGTTGTCAAGGTTACCGCTACTGTATCGCGGGATGTCCTTATAAGAAAATCTATTTCAATCCGAAAATCTCTAAATCTGAGAAATGTATCCTCTGCTTCCCACGTATCGAGCAGGGTTTACCGCCGGCATGTGCGCAGCAGTGTGTTGGTCGTATCCGTTTCGTTGGATTCTTGGATGATTTAGAGTCACAAGTACACAAATTGGTAAACGTATACAAAGTAGCCATCGGTCTTCGTCCTGACTACGGCACTCAGCCAAATGTCTATTATGTACCACCGACCGAATCTCCTGCTAAATTTGATGCAGAGGGTCGTATCATCGAGGGGTCAACCCGTTTGCCTATCGAAGAGCTTGAAAAATTGTTTGGACCTGAAGTTCATCATGCTATCAAAACGTTGAAAGACGAAATGAAAAAACGTAAAGAGACGGGTGTAAGCGAATTGATGGATATTCTGATTGCCTATCAGCACTCTGATATGTTCCGTTTGGATAACAACTATTACCAAGAAGTAGCAAAAGAGCAGCACCGAACACCATTGGCTCCTGTTGATACGCGCTATGTTGCCGGTAAATTTACAAAAGCTGGAGGACACCACTAATGAATAAGGTTTTAACTTCACTCCTTTCATTAGGTGTTGCCTGCACTGCTGCTATGGCAGCGGATGCGGCGATCACCGCACTTAAAGTTACTGATTCACTGGATGCAATTAAAGCAGATTCTGCTGTTTGGTCAAAAGCTAAATTTTCGAGTGTGACTCTTTATCCTCAAACGGCTATCTATATGAATGATAAAAAAGCAAATGCTCTTGCTGAAAATGTCAAGCCAAAAGCAAAAAAAGTAGACGTTGCTGCCTTGTACGATGGTAAAAATATTGCTTTGATGGTTAAATGGGCAGATGGAACCAAAGATATCCAAAAAGGTGCAACAACCACCGAGTACGGGGATGGTTTCGCGGTTCAATTCGCAGGGATAACAAAACTCCCTGAGGCACTTCCGTACATCGGTATGGGTTCAGCTGGCCGACCTGTAGTCGTTCATTTGCAGAAAGCTACCGAAAAAATTTATGAGCCAAACGGCAATAAAGACGTAGGATTACAAATCAACCGTCAGCAAACGGGTGTCTTTGAAAAAGACCTTGCTGAGTTTGACAACAAAGTGGCTTCCCTGGCAAACACCGATTATGAGCGTGTTTTTGTTGCTGAAGGATATCGCTCTTTGACAGAAATCAAAGATGGTTCTGTCAAATCCAGTTCAGAAATGGTGCATGCTTCGAATACATGGACAGGAACTCTTAGCCGCCCGTTAAAAGATGAGTACGTGAATTTAACCGGAACAGTACCTGTATCTATCGCAGTCTGGGATGGTTCAAAAATGAATCGTAACGGGATTAAAAACCTAAGTGCATGGATTGCTGTCAATCTTGATGGTCAAAAACCAAATGCAGCTATGATAGCAGAGCTGACTACGGACCCAAAAGGGAATGCGGTAAAAGGTAAAGAAGTTGCAGCGGCTAACGGATGTAACGGGTGTCATCAAATCGAGACAACCGATCCTACTTCGTTTATGGCGCCGTCACTACGCTTTGTAGGCGGTTATTCATCTGCTGCGTATTTGCGTGAGTCGATCGTCAAGCCATCCGCTGTTGTTGTCCCTGGATACAACCGCAATGCACACAGCAATACGCCATGGTATAACCTTGAAAAAGGGAAGCGTGTCTCTACAATGACCGATTACAGCCACTTGGGCAAAGCTGAAGTTGACGATATCGTCGCTTACCTAAAAACTCTCAAAGCGGAGGTTGAATAATGAAAAAGTTACTATTAATCGCAGTTGCGCTGGTTTTCAGTGCATTTGCAAGCGAGCCTGAAGAGTTTGAAGGATTGCTAACAACTCCGGCATGTGCCGCTCAAGGGGCATTTGCGGATTGTTATTTAGAGAACTACGCATGTGGGTCTGATGATTGTTTCAAGAAAATCGCTCCAGGTGAATCCACAAATCCAAAGTTGGCTTTGTTTCAGCATGGAACGGGAAAAGTCTACTTGGTAGATACAAAAAAGTTGAAAGTTTCTGAACTTGGCGAGGGGATGAATAAAAACGGCGTTGTTATTATGGGTACGTATGATGCAGCGACGAATACGATCTTAGCGACTGAGTTTAAAGCTCCGCCTCCACCGAAAAAATCATTTTTCAAAGGGTGCTTATAGCACTTTAGCAAACCCCCAAAGGGTTTGTTTCTCCTGATTAATCCTGCCCTATAGGCTCTCTCAAAGCCATTCTATGACACAATCGCTCAAATTATTTAGGATGTTTAATGAACAACGAATATCGACTTTATATCTATGCCTTTTTATCGCGCGTTATGAGCAACATTGCGGACCGTCGTTTTATCCATGACCTTAAAAATAATCAACAGATGCTTGAGATTATTGGTGAAGAGACGAAGCAGTGGTTTAATGAAACAAGTGAAGAGGAGTTGCAAGAAGCTCTGAATGTGGACTATACCTCTATGTTTTTTCTCAATACACAGCCGGTGGAATCGTTTGTGCTGGATGCTAAAAATGAAACACTCGTAGGGCTGCAAAATCCTGCTATGGCATTTTATTTTAAACACGGATTTGAACTCAATATGGATCAAACGGAGCTTATGGCGCCGGATCATCTCTCCATAGAGTTGGCATTTATGCAAACGATGGTGTACCGGAATGAACTGAGCGGTCAGCTTGAATTCATGAATGAACATTTGTTTGCATGGGCGATTCCGTATATGTTAGGGATGAAAAGCATGGCAATGACCCCATTTTACAGAGATATATGTGACTTTATGGTCGAGTTCTTGGTAGCTGATTATGAATTTTTGATGACTGGAGGTTCCCATGAGTAATGCAAACTTTGTCCAAAAAAGCAATCTTTTTTCCTTTACGGCAACCCGCTGTTTGCGCAATGAATATTTTCATAACGATTGCCATATTTGTATCGACGTGTGCCCCAAAAATGCGATTCAATTGGTGCGGAACAAATTAACACTTTTTGATAACGAGTGTATCGAGTGTGCGGGGTGTATCGGTAGCTGTCCTACCGAATCCTTCGAGATAGAGAGTTTTGATCCCAATGAATTCGCAGCATCCTATGCCCTTGAAAATACCCCTACGGTATCGTGTAAAATCTCGACCCCTTGTTTGGGGGTATTTGATATTGAACATCTGTTGGTCATGGTACTGCGAAGCGGTGAAAGTACCCTGTGCGATTTGAGTCATTGTGCCACCTGCAGTTTGAATGAGAACGGCGTGATGGAAAAGAGCATACGCGGTCATATTGATGAAGCGAACCGTTTCCTGACGCAAATAGGGATCGAAAAGCAGGTGGGAACGATTGATGTATTGGAAGAGCAAGCCCCAAGACGTGCCCTGTTCCGAAAAGGGCTCGACAAAGCAAAAGAGGCGATGGGAGACGATACGGCACCCGTGCGTAGTATGACATCGGCACATCACGCCATCGTTAATATGCTGATGCCATTAAAGCGCATCCTTTTGAAGAACAGCCTCAAAGAACATGTCGGGAATATGACCGAAACAAAGTTTGCGGAACCTAGCATTCTTTTTTTCAACAAACAAATCAATTTTGAGACGTGTACCAACTGCGGGGACTGTACCCAGTTCTGTCCTACCGATGCATTGTTTCCTACCTCGGATAAGCAGGGGATCTATTTCAGCCAGGGAAAATGTATCGGATGCGGAATTTGTGAAGATATCTGTAAGCCCAATGCGATCACTAAAAAAGAGGAATATGATCTGATAAGCGTAGCTTTTGATCGAGCAGAGCAGCTGGTTTATTACAATATGGTCATGTGCAACGAATGCCGATGTCCCTTCCCGTACAAAGGGGGAGAGCCGATTTGCGATCGTTGCTCCGGTTACAAAAAAGAGTTCAGTAATATGTTTACATTAGCCAAAGATATGTAGCTTTATTCTCGTAGGGTACGAGAGATAGATACTACTTCTTCTCCATAGCCTCTTTTGCCCCTTTAATGGCGTCATTCATGGCGCTCTTGGCAACGCTCCATGCGCGTGCACCCATCGCTTTTGCTTCTTGTGCCGATGCCGAATTGAGTAATCGGTTACTGCGATCACTCATCTCTTGTCTAAGCCTACTTAATTTACTTCTGAGCAACTCAACCGTTTCATGCGATAGGATGGTTAACTCCTCGGTATCAAAGCGGATGTCGGTACCGATGGCTAAGAGTTTTGCAATCATATCGGGGGAATTGTGTTTTGATAAAGAATGGATGATTTGGTCAAAAAGGGTATGAATCTGTCCAAGCTCGTCTTCGATGAGTTGATACTCCTTGCGATGCAGCGCCTTGACCTCTTCGGGGATGTAGAGGAGGTATTGGCGGAATTTCTCGATCGATTTGTGCAAAGCAGAGCGAATCCCCAGCATGGAACCGCGTAATATGAGATTGGCTTGATTTGGGGTTGCTTCGGCAACGTTGAGGGCACTTTGGAGTATGCTTGAGAGAATACGTCGGATACGTACTGCATTGAGGACATTGGCATTGAGCGTTTCAAAGGTGATTTCTTTGATGATTTCATGCAGTGTCTCTTGAACATCACTCCCTTTTTCAAGTGTCGTGATAATGGCCGATTCAATCATTTCTTCAAGCAAGTCGAGCAAGTCGATCGCTTGCAGTTTAATATGATGCAATTTTTCCAGCTGCGCCGCATCCTCACCCATGTGTTTTTCAAGTGCGTTAAACAGCGTATATTTTAGATGCTGAAGATCATCACGTTGACGCGTGATTTGACGCTCAATACGCTCTTTTTGCGCCATTAAATTTTCGAGAGAATCTTGTATCTCTGCAGTCTCTTCTTCTAGAAGTGCCGTGGTGAGGACTTTGAGTTCTGGGAGGCTAAGGGTGCTTGCGGAGAGGGACCACTCTTCGGTAAGAGAGTCAATAATGGCTTCTAATTTACGGTCAATAGAAGAGGATGAGAGCGATTTATAGCGTGTTTGGATATCGCGTTTAAAGGTTTCAAGATCCACAGGTATCTCCTAATAAGATAGGGTAAAGATTATAAGACCATTTTAATATGAACGTGCGCTTTGAGCGTCTCGTAAAAAAAGGTTCTTTCGTCTTCATTATGAACTAAGAGTTCTAAGTTCATGCTGATGTACTTTCCGTTTTTACTGGTATTTGAGGGAACCAGCGAATAGGGGCGTTGGCTGAATGTTTCAATGGCCGCAATTTCCAGGCCTGCACGTTCATACCCTACTATTTTATAGCACCACATACATGGGTAATTAAGCTCGAGTTTTTCTTTAGAGTCGTTGATAATCTCCACTTTTTCCTCCTGATTTGGTTTCGAGTTGGATGGGTCCTATAATCATACTCTTGTCGATGGCTTTGAGCATGTCATAGATCGTTAGTAAGCCGATGCTGGTTCCCGTCAAGGCTTCCATCTCGACGCCTGTCTGGCCGTTTAGTTTAGCGGTAACGGTGAGTCTAAATCCAGGAAGCTCCGGGAGTTCGTCAATGTCGCAATTGACACCGCTCAAGTTTAGCGGATGACACATCGGGATAAGGTCCGAGGTTTTTTTGGTTCCCATAATGGAGGCAATCACCGCAGTTTGGAGGACGGGCCCTTTTTTCGCGGTTTGCTGTATAACGGCATCGAATGCGTTTTGGCTCATGGTGATCAATCCGCTCGCAACAGCGACGCGTGACGTCGTATTTTTATCGGAGACATCCACCATCTTTGGTCGATCACGTTCGTCTAAATGGGTTAAGTTCATGGTAGGTTCACTTTGGTCTGTTTTTATCATTATAACGTGAATGTGCGGCTTCGTATTCATGGGGATGATTTAGATTGATAAAATACTCTTCGTTGTCGAAGTGGACATAGTGCGTTTGGCTTGAGCCCAGGAGTTTTCCGAGTCTATGATCCCCTTCACGCAACATACGACAGAGTTCGCTCAAAAGGGAAATATGGTAGATCCCCACCATCGGGTGGGTGCCTGAGGGTGTTTTGGAAATAACGGCGTCGTAGTGGGGTGCATCGGCAGCGATTAGGGCTTGAATCACCTCTTCTCCCACAAAGGGGGTATCCACGCTCAACACAAAGATCCTCTCGCGATCAAGGGCATGAAAAGCGGCTACAAATCCTGCGGTGGGGGCAAAATCGGACAATGCAGGGTCTTCAATAACGGGTGGGTTGAATTTGAATTTCTCTCGGCTTTTGGCGGAAAGATGAACATCAGCAAAGAGTTTG
>JAUXSZ010000103.1 GCA_030679635.1 Sulfuricurvum sp.
GGAGTTTGGTATTATGATGGCGATCGGGACACAATTTCGAGATATTGCACGCCTCATCATCTACGAGTCGCTGGTTATCACGATGAGCGGCTACATTGCCGGGGCGTTGATTGGCGGAGCTTTGCTGTGCTACTTCAAACACTACGGGCTGGATCTCTCCGGTTTTAGCGATGCCTTCGCGATTTTCGGGATGGATTCGAGCATTCACGCGATTCTAAAACTCGAATACTTTACCAGCGCTTTTTTGAGCGTTTTAGTGGCGACATTGGCAGCGACGGTTATTCCGATCCGAACCCTCAAAAAGCGCAATCCCATCCAATCCATTAGTGAGAATACATGATGAATTTTCTAACCGTACGCAATGTTAAAAAAGTGTTCAATGAAGGGACTGAAAGCCAGAGCAATGCGCTGAGTGGTATCGATCTAACCATCGGAAAAGAGGAGTTTATCGTCATCTCAGGCCCCAGCGGCAGCGGCAAAAGTACCTTGCTCAATATTATCGGCGGACTCGATACCCCAAGCGAGGGAAGCGTGGAACTGGAGGGGACTGTGATTACATCACTGGGTGAAAACGATTTGGCTTTGTTTCGCAGAGAGAATATCGGGTTTGTATTTCAGGCCTATAATCTGATTCCCGTTTTGACGGTTAAAGAAAACATCGAATATGTAATGCGCCTCATGGGAACACCGCAAAACGAGTGTGATGCACGGGTGCTGGAGGTGGCTCGTGAACTCGATATTGACACCTATCTGAACAAACTCCCTGACCATCTCAGCGGCGGACAGCAGCAGCGTGTCGCGGTAGCGCGTGCAGTGGCAAGCAAGCCCAAGCTTATCCTCGCCGATGAGCCGACGGCGAATTTGGATACGGCAAACGGCGAAAAGCTGATGGAGCTCATGCGCCGGCTCAACGAAGAGGAAAAAATCACCATTATCTTCTCCTCACACGACCCGATGGTGATTTCAAAAGCGCGCCGCTCTATCGTTCTGCGCGACGGTGTCATCATAGAGGACATTTTTCGGTCATGATTAGAGGGATATTGGTTGCAGCTCTTTTGTACTTAAGTGCATATGCGGCCGAGACGACAGTTGAGAACAGCAACTTTACCCTCTCTTCACCGCTTGATGGTACAGGCAAGCAGGAACTTTACAATATCAACCGATTTCGCATCACGGAACATCTCCGTGAAGAAAACTGGTTTGCAACGGCTATCGGTGACATCAAAAATATACTGGGATACGATACGATCAACAGCAGCTCTTATAAAACGGCCAGCATGATTCGATCCGATACCCCTTTTCACACACACAGCGGAACATACGATTATAACGAGGGACAGCTATACGCTCAGCTCTACCGTCTCTATGGTGGTTATGCCGACGAAAAACACCGTCTTAGCCTCGGATTGCAAAAAGTGAGTATGGGGGTGGGACGCATCTGGAATCCCACCGATCTTTTTAATCCAAAAAATCCTCTTGCTCTTGAACCGGATGAAGTTTATGGTGTATTTGCGTTGGCCTATACCTATTCACCCAGCGCTCTGAGCCAGATTACCGCTGTTGCCGCCCAACGCGCAGATGAAAGTTTTAAATACGCCGGACGGGCTAAAGGATATTTCGATATCGCCGACATAGCCCTTGATGTCGTCACGGCGGATGATGTGACAATGGCCGGCTATGAAGTCGAAGGGGAGCTGTTTAACACAGGTATTGAACTGCGCTCGGAAGGAGGGTGGTTTGAAGACAAACTGCTGAATAATCAATTTTTTCAGGGGCTTATCGGAGCAGACTATGCTTTTGAAAATTCTCTTATGGTTATCGGCGAGTGGCTCTACACCTCCAGAACTTTTGAGCAAGAAATAGTCTTAGGAATTCCATCTGGTGCTGCGAACAATCTGGTACGTTCCCATAATTATTTTGGGATGAGTCTCGGATATGAGTTCGATGCATTGCTATACGGCTCCCTCTCAGGAATCATAAGTGGCAAAGATGGAAGCTTTTATATAGGACCCGTTTTAAGGTATTCACTCCGTGATGATATGACCATGTCCTTGGGCGCAATGCTTTACGCAGGTGAGAGCAGGAGTGAATTCGGGGATTATGGCCAAACATACTATCTCAACATCAAAGTAACCTTTTAGTTAGATCTTTACGCTTTTTCCAATATTTCTGCAATAATGTCTTTTGAATAGCTGTCGCCCATCCCCCAAACTTTTGCCAGGCCGCTGGCATTGATCGCCAATTCTTCAATCCCTTCTCTGGGGATATTGGCCTCTGCAAGGGTGATAGGTGCACCGATTTTAGCAAACCATTTTTCAAGCTTTTCAATACCGACATCCTCATTCTCAACACCAAAGATCTCTTGTGCAAATCGTTTGAATTGTTTTAGATTTTTAGTTTTATACCATTTCATCCAAGCAGGTATGACGATCGCCAATCCTGCGCCATGAGCTACATTGTATAAGGCTGAAAGAGAGTGCTCTATCATATGGTTAGGAAAGCTTCCTCCTGCTGTCCCTGTCGGGGTCAAGCCGTTCAATGCTTGTGTGGCAACCCAAGCAAACTCTGCGCGTGCATCATAATCATTTGGATTTTCCAGTAATATTTCTGTCGTTTCCATGACGCTCTTGATAATAGACTCAACGATTCTGGAATTAAAGTTCGGGTGGGCAGTCGCTGTAAAATAGACTTCGATACTATGGGCAATGATGTCAACCGCTGAATAGGCTAAATAGTCTTTCCCTACCGTAGCCATCAATTCCGGATTGATCACGGAAACAACAGGATTGACCAAAACGGACCCGATAGAATATTTTTGTTTGGTATCCTCATTGAGAATGACTGAATTGCCATTCATTTCACTCGCCGTTGCGGCAAGGGTCATTACGGTAAATACCGGAAGGGCCTGAGTAATTTGTGCTTTATTGATAAAGAAATCCCAAACATCACCTTCATATTTAGCCCCTGCTGCTATTGCTTTAGCTTCATCAGCGACAGAACCTCCGCCAACACCAAGGACTGCTTGCAGCTTTTTTTCTTTTGCGATTGTAATACCGATATAGACACTGCTTAACACTGGGTTACTGACAATACCGCCCAGTTCTTCATAGCCGATCCCCTGTTTCTTTAAAGAGGCTGTAACTCTATCGTATAAACCGTTTTTTTTGATCCGATCTGATCCGTATACCAATAAAACCGTTTCAATCCCTGCTTGTTTGATATATTCACCTATATTGTTCTCTTTGCCACGACCAAATTCAATCTTTGTTGGATTGTAATAGGTAAAATCATTCATTCATAATCCTTTGATACTTGTTGCTATTTTATTTTATCTATTATATCACTCATCCGTAGCAGTGGTTAAGGGCGCTTGTAAGCTTATTGCGAAAAAATCAGTACGCTATATGAACCGATGGAAACCGAAGCATGACAGGGGAGCCCATCGCAGTCACCCTTCTGGACGGTAACATCGGTACTCGGATGGTTTTCAAAATCGTCATTGTACCCTTCCCAATCGCTGTTGAAACGGAGTTTCCAGGTGCCTTCAGCCGGAAAGCCGATGATGTAGTTATCCTGCGGCTCATGGAAAAAGTTCGCGACGATCACAACGTCATCCGCCGCTCCCCCCTTGTCCCATCGGTGGAAGGCAATGACCTTGCGTTCATTATTCAAATGATAAACCTGAGTAAACTGCCCGCACAAACCGCGCGTGAAGCCCTCATGGTTGGACCGTAAACGTATGAGATCTCGGTACAAGCGTACGATGCCGTGAAACTCATCGCATTGATCCCAATCAACGGGAACCGTATCACGGAACGATCCCCCCTCAAGGAACTCTTGGCCCTGGAAAAGCATAGGGATGCCCGGGGATGTAAAGACCATTGCGGCGGCCAGCGTCGAACGTTTCTGCGCATACCATCCTTTGGGGTCATTGGGGTTGATCTCTTGTGGTACCCGGGCATGGCCGTTTGCTACCTCGTCATGCGATTCGCTGTAGATAACCCGGTCGAAGGCGTCATCGTTATAACGGTATAAGATGGCATCGCGTATCGCATCGAGCGATCGCTGCTCGTCTTGTGGTGTAATCACCGCTTGACGTATGGGGTGGACAAACATGGCATCCCACTGAGAGGCAAATCCGGCTCCACCGGCTCCGACCTCTTTGGTGAGCCACCGGTTGTTTTGAAGATCCTCCGCGATAGTGATCGCTCCGGAAAATTTCTGCGTGATCTGGCTATTGATCCACTGGAGCAGACTCCACCCATCAGGAAGCTCCTGAACGTCGAAACCGTCGACAGTGCGTATGAATTGGGTACAGTCGAAGCGGATGCCGTCTATATGGTATTCCTCGAGCCACATCATGGCGTTATCCAAGAGGTACTGACGAACCTCTCCCCGTCCGTAATCGGGTCTTGTTTCCCCCCATGGTGTGATCGCCCGATCGTCGTTGTAGAAATAGATTCCGCCACGACCGTTTTCGCTCCAGCCATCAAACTGCCAAAGATCAAGATCAGTTGGGCCAAGGTGGTTGTACACAACGTCCAGTATCACGGCAATGCCGGCTTTATGGGCCCGCTTTATGAACTGTTTAAACGCCAACGGACCTCCATAATCGCTCTCTACAGAGAAGATATGGGAAGGGTTGTAGCCCCATGACCGCTCTCCTGCAAACTCGCCAACCGGCATAATCTGTATCGCATTGACCCCGAGTTTCTTTAAATGTTCCAGACGCGCGGATACCGATAAAAACTCACCTTGATTACGTACATCATCCTGGTCATTAAATGTCCCGACATGAAGTTCGTAAATGACAAGCTCATTCCACGGCGCGAGTGTAAAGTCGTCTCCCTGCCAGTCAAAACGTATATCGTGGACGATGGCGTTTCCCGCCGAATTGGTCACCTCACGGGCATACGGATCGATCCGCTTGAACTCTCCGTTATCTGTAGAAAGGAGAAGCTGATACTGATCACCCGCATGAGCCTCAGCCACATTTGCGTACCAATAGCCATTCTCTTCAGCCTCCATGAGGTGTTTACTACCATCCCATTCGTTGAACGATCCTATAACCGATACACGTTTTGCATGAGGAGCCCACACGCGAAAAGCGACTCCCTGCGAGTGCAGAATCGATCCCATCCCCGTAATTTTAGGTTCATTTTTCATGATCAATACTTCTTTTAGCTAAAATAAATTATATTTGGATAAAAAATATTATACATCAATGCTCTTGATGTGGGAGTTATTTAACAAATTCCAATATGAAAAAGATGGTGATTCCAATCAACCCTCCGACGATGGTACCGTTGAGCCTAATGTATTGCAAATCCCTTCCTATTTCCAATTCTAATTTATTGGCTACTTCGTTTGTATCCCAACTTTTTACGGTTATAGCAATGAAATCACCTATAGCTCTTTTATTGTCGATGAGTTTTGACAATAAATTAGTTTTCATAAAATCATTAATTTTATGGATCAAAATTTTATCTTCTCTTAGTCCATTCCCTAAGTTTTGGAACATATCCGTCATTGCATTTTCTATTTTTGAGTCATCCTGTTTTGCTAAATCAGTAGAAACCCAGACTTTGATTTCATCCCATATACCATTAATATACGCTTGAATATCTTTGTTATTTGAAAGTGCGGAGGTAAAGTCATTAATATTTTGTTGCATTTCTGGCGATGATTTAAGTTTTTTAATAAACTCATGGAGTTGTTGGTCAACTTCTTTTCTAACATCACTATTAGGATGTTTTGCTTGACCTAGGAACTCTTCCAAGCCATAGATGATTCCTTTTGCTAATTTGTCATCCATGAATCCAAAGGTATACCATGGAGTCGAATCTCCAACTTTCCTCCGAATCTTCTCTTCATAAACATAGACCTCACGATGAAGCTTTTCTAAAATAGTTGTGAATAATTGCTGATGTCTTCCCTCTTTTGTGAGGGTATCAAGCCCAATGCCTAACCATTCACCGAAATTTATAGATTCTAATTTTTCTTTAAATTGAGATTGTATAAATTTCTTCACATCATCATCATTAATGACGTTTAACATCCCAGGTATAACATTGTCAATCATCAATTTGGAGATTTTTTTTGCATTTGCCCTTTTTGAAAGCCAACTTGATCCTTTCTCTGCAAAATTATATTCATCCAATTTTTCTTCTAATTTTTCGCGTGTAAGGAACTCTTCTGAAACAAATTTTCCGAGATTTTCACCGATTCGATCCTTGTTATTGGGGATTAAAGCTGTATGCGGAATAGGCAATCCCAGTGGATGTCTAAAAAGGGCAACCACTGCAAACCAATCGGCAAGACCGCCTATCAAAGCAGCTTCGCTAAAAGCTTTTAACCACCCAATATCGTATAAAAATGCGTAAATAAAAAGAATCGCCATACTCAGCAACATAATGAATGCGATTAGTTTCATTTTGGTCAATGCTCTTGTTTTCATAGTCAAATTACCTTTGCTGTTTCGGATGTTTTTTGTCACGCCCCTCTTTTTCCTAACACCCACCATTCAAACCATTTGAACAGTTCTACAGCGATAAAGAGAGGGACCGCAACTTCAAAGATGAGAATCCAATCTTCGAGCCGCAGAGGAACGGTATGCAGAACCTCTTGTAAGAACGGTACATAGACGGCCGCCACCTGTACCGCAAGCATCAGAATCCATGCGCCGATGAGCCACGGATTGGAAAAAAATCCAAAGAGCGGCATGGGGGCATACAATGAGCGAAAGTTAAATACATTCATTTTTTCAAGGATAATAATCCCCGTAAATGCGACGGTCTGTGCTAACGCGAGGGCTTGTGTCTCGGGGAGACCTGAGGAGAGATAGTGGTGGAAGAGCCAAATCGTTCCGCCGCCGATATACCCTCCCAGCAGTAAAATCATAATGATTCCTCTTCGTTGCAAAAACGATTCGTCTACCGGTCTCGGAGCCCTTTGCATAATCCCGTTTTCCGTTTTTTCGAGTCCCAGTGCTACGGCTGTCACCCCATCCGTGACGAGGTTCATCCATAAAATTTGTACGGGGAGGAGAATCATCGGGCCGCCGAGCAGAATGTTGACAAAGATGGCGATGACCTCTCCTGTATTGGATGTGAGGAGGTAGGTGACGAATTTCTTGATATTGTCGTACTGGCGCCGCCCCTCTTTGACGGCATTGATGATCGAGGCAAAATTATCATCGAGCAGGATCATATCGGCTGCCCCTTTGGCGACGTCGGTGCCGCGCTGTCCCATCGCAATCCCGATATCGGACCGTTTGAGGGCAGGGGCATCGTTAAC
>JAUXSZ010000183.1 GCA_030679635.1 Sulfuricurvum sp.
CTCATATTTATGACGGTAAAGATGAGATGCGCGATGAGCTTATTTCGAAAATAAAGATTGCCTCCAAGGTTAAAGTTAAGCAACATATATTGCGTAATGTCCAGCAAGCCAATACAACATCATTGGCCGAAACAACGCATAAAATTCTTGTTATCGGAGCTTCAACAGGGGGGACAGAAGCCCTTAAAGATGTACTAATGGGATTGCCAAGAAATGCTCCAGGAACCATAATTGTTCAACATATGCCGGCTAATTTCACGGGTCCATTTGCAGAGAGGCTTAATTCTTTGTGTGCCATGGAAGTACGCGAAGCACGAAACGGAGATTCGATCACTCCAGGTCTTATCTTGATTGCTCCTGGGGATTATCATATGGTGGTGCGTCGTTCTGGCGCCCGCTATTATGTTGAAATCGGAAGTGGAGAGAAAGTCTCCGGGCATAGACCTTCTGCAGATGTTTTGCTCAACTCAGTAGCAAAAATCGCCGGTTCAAACGCCATCGGTGTAATATTGACAGGAATGGGAGCTGATGGTTCCAGAGGGCTTTTGGCAATGCGCAATGCAGGGGCGCGAACGATTGGTCAAGATGAGGCCAGCTGTGTGGTATATGGAATGCCGAAAGTTGCTTATGAAATTGGAGCTGTTGAAAGACAAATGCCCCTTCAAAAAATAGCCAACGGTATTCTCGAGTGTATCTAAATCTTTTAATTTTAAGGGAGAACCCTCAAAATTAATTAAATGAAATCGACTTTCGTAACGTGATGCTGTAAGCCAAGCTCTTGAGGTGTACATCCAAGTGCAAGACCCACCATCTGAGGCATATGAAGAATAGGAAGCTTCACTTCACGGCCGATAGCTTTGGAAGCCCCATGGTGTTGAACATCAAGTTTCAGATGGCAAAGAGGGCAGGGTGTGACCATCCAGTCGGCATTTGCATCGATTGCGCCTGAGAGGGCGTTACCGGTCAATACAGCAGCGGTATGAGGCGATTGAAGTTCCGCATGGAAACCGCAGCATTTGTTTTTGGCATCGTAATCGACATTTTTACCGCCGCACGCGATGATTAGATCATCAAGTGACGTAGGGTTGTACGGATTTTCGCCGCCGTTAGAGAGGTTTTGAAGCTCTGATGGACGGATATTGTGACATCCGTAAAACGGTGCAATATTGAACTGGCTGAGAGGAACATTCACTTTTTTAGAGAGATTTTCCAAACCGTAGTCTTGGATAATCGCGTATAAGAAATGGGTTACTTCAGAGGTCCCTTTGTACTCTAGTCCTACTTCGGCCAATTTAGCATTGACTTTTTCTTTGAGTTCCGGATTGGTGTCGAGACGGTGTTTGGTCATGGCCGTATTGAGCTGGCAGGTATTACAGATGGTAACCATCGTAAGGCCCAATTTCTCTGCATAACAGATGTTACGGGCATTGAGAACCAATGAGAGGAAATCATCGTAATCTTGGAGGTGTGAAGCGCCGCAGCAAGATGCTTCATCCAGTAATACAAGTTCGATTCCCAATTTTTCGGCTACAGCCAACGTTGATTTTAGAAGTTCAGGAGTACTTTCGCGAGCAGTACAACCGGTATAAAGTGCGTATCTAAGCTTTTCCATGTCTACTCCTAGAATTTTACGGTAGATGAAGATTTCATAAGTTTTTTGACTTCATCAAGATTTTTAGATTTTGGCATGTTCCAGGGCATAACGATTTTCCCGTTTTTCCACATTTCAAATGCTTCAGGAAGATGTTTAAGAACACCGATATTTCCCTCAGAATAACGAACAAGTTCGCCCTCATCGAGCAATCCGTGCTTCTCAATTGAGTGGGCGAACCCAATAGCGTGACGTGTTGCCACATTGTTTTTGGCAATACCGGCTTCAAAGATCATGTTATGGAGCTTGGTAATTTTTTCGATCGGATTGACGTCTTTCGGACATGCTTGCGCACATTCAAAACATTTGACACAATCCCAAACCCCTTCTGCCTCTTCGTTGACGATATGAAGACGCTCTAACGAACTCTCATCACGTACGTCTGCGGCAAAACGGAATGCTGCTGCAAATGCGGCAGGTCCAATGAATCGGTCATTGATTTCAAGTGCCGGACACGAGTAGTGACATGCGCCGCATTGGATACAATAATCGGCTTCGAGAAGCTTTTCTGCATCGTGGGGAACGACAAGGTGCTCATGGGTAGGATTTTCGTCAATCTCACTGACAAGAAACGGTTTGATTTGTGCGTGTTTGTCCCAGAAATCTTCCTTATCAATAATAAGGTCTTTGATCGCTCTTTTAGTGCTTAATGGCTCTATAGTAAGCTCAGTACCAAAGTCGTTGATAAGATCAAAAAGACGTGATTTGCACGCCAAAATCGCTTTTCCATTAACCTTGATGGAACAAATACCGCAAATACCGTGGCGGCAGCTGCGGCGATACGAAAGAGATCCGTCATGATCCCATTTGATGCGGTTGAGGACATCGAGGATCACTTCCTCGTGTGTAACGTCCAATACATAGGTATTGTAATACGGAATATAATCGGTTTCTTGATTAAAGCGAAAAAGTTTAAAGGTCACCTGTTGTGATTTTAGTTCATCCATCCGATGCTCCTTAGTATGTTCTGGCTTTGACTTCATGTTTGCCAAGGGTGACATCCATGTAATCAAGGGAGATAGTGCCGTTTTCGTCCATGTACGCCATCGTGTGTTTCAAAAAGTTTTCATCGTCACGTGTAGGGAAATCTTCACGGAAATGGGCTCCACGGCTTTCGTTGCGGGCAAGAGCGCTCGCGACAATAAAGAGTGAATAGTCTAGCATATGACCAAATTCGATGGCTTCTTGGAGCTCAGTATTGAATATTTTTGATTTGTCGCTGACGCGGATATTTTTATAGCGCTTACGCAAGTCTTCAATAATGGTCATTTGCGCAGCTAACGTATCGCGGGTACGGAACACACCCGCATTTTCTGTCATAGAGTGCTGAAGCTCATCACGAAGATGGGGAACAGACTCTTGACCGTGGCTGGTGAGTGCCCAGTCGATTTCGTCGATCATCCGTTGCGCATCGCCTTGTGTAGCAGGACGAAGCTCAATGTTATCCACATCTTCAACCATCGTTTTACCGACAAAACGGCCAAAGAGCAATGCTTCAAGAACCGAATTCGCACCCAGGCGGTTGGCTCCGTGTACGCTGGAGCATGAACATTCGCCTGCGGCATAAAAACCTTCGACGTATTCGGTATTATTTTTACGAACATGACCGTGCTTATTCATAGGGATACCACCCATAGAGTAGTGAGCGGTTGCGGAGATCAAAATCGGTTCTTTGATCATATCAAGGCCCAGGAAGGTAATTGCAAGATTGCGAAGCTCAGGAAGGCGTTCCATGATTTTTTCTTTCCCTAGGTGAACAAGGTCGATGAATACAGCATCTTTACGTGGACCTACACCGCGACCTTCACGTATTTCTTGGATAATCGCACGGGCTACAACGTCACGAGAAGCAAGTTCCATCGCATTGGGTGCGTATTTTTCCATAAAGCGCTCACCCAGTGAGTTCAGGAGCTTTCCCCCTTCGCCGCG
>JAUXSZ010000184.1 GCA_030679635.1 Sulfuricurvum sp.
TCAACCAGAGAATCGGACAAAATATCGCATTGATAAATAGGTTGTCCGGTGCGACGCGATGCTTCACGTACCATCATTTCCAACGCATCCAATCCTGTGTAACCGATAGAGTTTTTGCCTTGAGTACACAAATAGGGGTAGAGATCTCCGAAACCGCATCCTGCATCCACGATAGAAGCGGTATCCAACGGCAAAAGGGATACTAATTGGTCGAATCGGATTTCCTGCGAGTCACGTGAATGCCAACAGAGCCCTTGAGGACTAAGCCCGTGTTCTTCTACGGCGTTATGGTAAAATTGCTTATTATTAATGCGAGACATACATTTTCCATTCTTAATTTTTTTGCTAAAGGATTCGATTGTGAAAACAAAAAATCTTGCCAACACGTTTTATCAATGGGAAGGAGATATCCTCGTACTCAATATTTTAGGGACTCCCAGCGCCAAACGAGACGCCATTGGAAAAGTCAAAGGAAACCAACTCAAAGTCAGTGTCACCGCCGCACCCGTAGGGGGAAAAGCGACCGATCATATGGTCCGTTTTTTGGCGAAAGAGTTCGGGATCTCCCCTTCGGATATCGAGGTTGTCTATGGACGTATGAATGTCAATAAACAGCTCCGTATCAAAGCCCCCCAAGAGCTCCCCTCGATGATCCTCAGTAAGGACTAACAGCACTCGTTTGCTCTTCGGATCGCTTTATCGATGTGATCGACAATATTGGCTTCCCCTATTTTTTTATCCAGCTTGGAGTTACGAATGTACATCTGTACCGTTTTATTCACACCGGATAATATCAAGACCGAATGGGTATCTTTTAATTTTTGATTTAAGACTTCAAGGGCATGAAGCCCCGCTGCATCGATCATCGGTACATGGCGAAGCCGCAGGATAAATGCTTTGGGAGGAGATTCAAAAAGGGAAAGGATATCGACCAATTTTTCGGCGACTCCAAAAAAGAGGGGTCCATTGATTTCGTATACTTCAACCCCTTTTGGAATTGTTTTTTTGGAGGTCGCATCGGGATCATCATTCTCCTCCTCTTCTTCATCGTAGGCTTTAATCTCCACCGCTTGCATCATCGAATGGATAAATAAGATAGCCGCGAGGGATATGCCCGCTTGTATCGCAAAGTTTAAATCGACCAGAACCGTCAAGGCAAAGGTCACCACTAAAACGACCCTATCGGCTCTGGGTGCTTTCATGATCGATTGGATGTGTTTGATCTCCGACATATTCCATGCGACGACGATCAAAATCGCGCTCAACGCGGCAAGGGGGACTTTAACGATCAGGGGAGCCAATAGGATCATGAACAAGAGGAGCCATAATGCGTGCATAATCCCCGAAACGGGAGATATGGCTCCCGCTTTGATGTTGGTGGCTGTTCGAGCTATTGCGCCGGTTGCGGGGAGCCCTCCGAATATCGATGAGGCTATATTGGCGACCCCTTGCGCCAAAAGTTCGGTATTGGGTTTATGTTTCGTTCCCGCCATCCCGTCGGCTACCACAGCAGAGAGGAGAGATTCGATGGCGGCTAAAACGGCAATGGTGATCGCATCGGGAAACAGCAGTCGGATTTTTGCAAAGGTAATGTCGGGAAATACCGGAGTCGGAAGCATGGAGGGGATGGCGCCGAAACGGCTCTCAATCGTATCGATCGGTATCCCCAACAGCCACACTGCCAAGGCAGAGAGAGTTACCACGACAATCGGTCCCGGAATTTTCGGATAGGTGTTTTTTATGATCACTATAATCGCTATTGACCCCAACGCCACCAAAACGGCAAACGGATTCGTTTGATGCAAATGGGTGGCGTATAAAACGAGTTTATCGATAAAATCAGGAGGCATAGTCGTGATCGATAACCCGAAAAAATCGCGTAATTGGGAAAAAACGATGAGCAGTGCAATGCCCGAAGTAAACCCGGTGATGACCGGGTAGGGGATAAATTTAATCAGTTCCCCGGCGCGTGCGAATGCCATGATAATCAATAAAAATCCGGCCATAATCGTGGCCAATACCAGCCCCTCATAGCCGTGTTTCATCGCCACGAGGGCAACCGTTACGATAAAAGCAGCGGTCGGTCCTCCTACTTGATAGCGGCTCCCTCCCAGCGCTGAGATTAAAAATCCGGCCACAATCGCCGTAAATAATCCCCGTTCAGGGGGGAGATTCGACGCGATCGCGATCGCCATCGCCAGAGGAAGCGCTACGATGGCAACGGAGAGTCCCGAAAGAGCATCTTTAAAAAAATCCCCTTTTGAATAACCGTTTTTTTTGAGGTAAGTGATTAATTTTGGCTCTAAAAGCTTTAATAAGCTTCTTTTCATTGTTATCGTCCTCTAAACGTTTGATGGCGTAAGTCTATAGCAGGGTATCTTAATACGGATAATTTAAGGTGTTTCATATCCAAAATTAAACTACTATTGGGTACTCTTTCATTACATTAAAAGGGATATTCAATCCTCACTCATCTCATACTAAAGGCCCTCCCGTGAAAGAAGTCAGCATTATCGTCCTTGATTTCGGCTCTCAGTACACTCAGTTGATCGCTCGCCGTCTGCGCGAAGAGAAAATCTATTGTGAAGTGTTACCGTACCATACGAAATTGGACGCCATCAAAGCCAAAAGTCCAAAAGGTATTGTCCTCAGCGGCGGTCCGTCATCGGTCTATAATAAAGATGCGTATGAAGTGGATCAGGGTATCTATACGATGGGAATCCCCGTTTTGGGAATCTGTTACGGGATGCAGCGTATTGCTGCTGATTTCGGCGGATCAGTGATCCGTAGCGATCATCATGAGTACGGAAAAGCGGAACTTTTTATCGATCAAACGAAAAAATCCCCACTCTTTGATGATTGTGAAGATGAGCGTATTGCGTGGATGAGTCACTCGGATAAAGTCGATGTCCTTCCACAAGGGTTCACCCCGATCGCCCACTCGGCCAATTCTCCGTACGCGGCGATAGCCGATGAAACGCGCCGTATTTATGCGATGCAATATCACCCTGAGGTAAACCACTCCGAAGAGGGGTATTTGATGCTCCGCAATTTTGCCCGTAAAATCTGCGGCATCACTGAAAAATGGGATATGGGCCATTTCTTAAAAGAGCAGATTGTCAAGATCCGCGCACAAGTGGGAGACGGAAAAGTTCTCTGTGCCCTCAGCGGCGGAGTAGACTCTTCGGTTGTTGCGGCATTGTTGTACGAAGCGATCGGCAATCAGCTGATCCCCGTATTTGTCGATAACGGCCTCTTGCGAAAGGGGGAGCGCGAATCGGTTGAAAATATTTTCAAGATTCATCTTAAAGTGCCTCTCGTCGTTGCCGATGCATCGGAGGATTTCCTCGGAAAATTGGCCGGTGTGACGGATCCGGAAACGAAACGCAAGATCATCGGTCATACGTTTATCGAAGTATTCGAGGCGGAGGCCAAAAAACATGACGGGATCAAATTCTTGGCTCAGGGGACATTGTACCCTGACGTTATCGAATCGGTATCGGTCAATGGGCCATCCGTAACGATCAAGAGCCACCACAACGTCGGCGGATTGCCGGACTGGATGGATTTTGAGCTGATCGAGCCGTTACGTGATTTGTTCAAAGACGAAGTGCGAAAACTGGGACTTGAATTGGGGCTTCCCGATTATTTGGTGAATCGTCACCCTTTTCCTGGCCCTGGCTTGGGGATCCGCATTATGGGCGAAGTGAACAAGCCTGACTTGTACATTCTGCGTGAAGCCGATGCCATTTTACTCGATGAACTTAAAGCAAGCGGTTACTACGCCAAAACATGGCAGGCGTTTGCGGTTTTATTGAACGTGAAGAGTGTCGGGGTTATGGGTGATAACCGTACCTATGACAACACGGTATGTGTCCGTGTTGTTGAAGCGGTTGATGGGATGACGGCAACGTTTGCCCATTTGCCACACACGCTTCTGGAGCGCATCAGCGGCCGTATTATCAATGAGGTTGCGGGGATTAATCGTGTCGTTTATGATATCAGTTCCAAGCCTCCTGCCACGATCGAGTGGGAATAGGGCAACCGCTCTTTGCGCCCGATCTATCTCATCTCTAAGACTCCTTATCCCGGAGTCATTCACGTCCCCCTACTCACTATCCATTTTTTTACCCCTGAGATAAATTTCGACCTTTATTCGGGGATCATTGTGACGTCCAAGCAAGCGGCTGAGGGACTAAAGCAGTACGCGCCCGATTGGGATAGAGTTAGCGTTATTTGTGTGGGTGAAGAAACGGCTCACGCGATAAAAAAGCTGGGGGCCCGTTACGTTGAAATAGCCGATGGTTACGGGATGAGTATTTTGGAGACATTGTCGGTTCATAATGGGAAATGGCTCTATCTGCGTCCTAAAATGATTGCTTCGCAATGGCCTGTGGAGGCTCGTGAATTGGGGATAAGCGTCGATGAAGTGATTATTTACGAAACGACGTGCAATGAAAAAATGGAAACTATGGAAATTGCGCCCAACGGTGTGCTGATTTTTACTTCGCCCTCCAGCATCGTGTGTTTTTGCAAGCGGTATAAGATTGTAACTACGCAGAAAGTGATTGTGATCGGAAAAACGACCCAAAATTCACTTCCGCATGGGATAAAATCGATACTGAGTGAGAAAAAAAGCGTTGTGTCCTGCGTTGAGAAAGCGCGAGAAATAGCCACTTTTTGAGCTTTTATTATCCATATTAAGCTTTTTGAGGTTATAATTATCTTTACCTGGGCGCAGCGAGTAATCGCATTTGAGGGTTCTACATATACACTTAGCGGTATCAGTAGTCATCTTGGTGTGTCGGTGGTCTCGTTTGAGCACGTAAGCGCGAGAGATTGCCGCCGGATAGATGCTCGATCTGCTTTTTTTACGCTTTGAGAACCAAAGCTACTGCGAAACGCCCGCCTGGGCTTTTACATTTTTAAAACACCAAAACACCAAAACTTGGTATTTTAAAAATCTAATATTTTTCATTCAAATGGGGTGTGTATGCGTGTAATGGTAATCGGCAGTGGCGGACGTGAATTTTCGATTGGTAGAGTATTAACGCAGGACAGCGCGGTTGAAAAAGTTTATTTTGCTCCCGGCAACGGTGCTACGCCCATGCTCGGAGAAAATGTTGCCATAAGCGATTTTGAGGAGCTTTCCCAATTTGCCCTTGATAATGCCATCGATTTGACCATCGTTGGTCCCGAGGGGCCATTGAACGAGGGGATAGTGGATATTTTTAAAGCAAAAGGGCTCGTTATTTTTGGTCCTACGAAAGCGGCAGCCAAGCTTGAGGGCTCAAAAGTCTACATGAAAAACTTTTTAGCCAAATATTCTATTCCGACAGCACGCTATATTGAGACGGATCGTATTGAAGAGGCGTTTAAATTTATCGACACTCTGCCCCTTCCGATCGTGGTCAAAGCAGATGGCTTGTGTGGCGGAAAAGGGGTGATTATTGCCCTAACGTACGATGAAGCAAAAATAGCCGTCTCTGAAATGCTAAGCGGAAAATCGTTTGGAAATGCAGGGAAACGTGTCGTTGTCGAAGAATTTTTGGACGGTTATGAGCTCTCAATGTTTGCTCTATGTGATGGAAAAGATTTTATTCTTCTCCCCGCAGCACAGGATCATAAGCGTTTATTGGATAACGATCAGGGGCCGAATACTGGAGGAATGGGAGCCTATGCACCTACTCCGCTCGTCGATGAGCTTATTTATGAGAAAGTCAAAGAGCGTGTTATCCGTCCAACGCTCAAAGGGATGCAAGAAGAGGGTGCCCCGTTCGAGGGAGTCCTCTTTATCGGAATCATGGTTGTTAACGGTGAGCCGATCACGCTGGAGTTTAATGTCCGTTTTGGGGATCCTGAGTGTGAAATATTGATGCCGTTACTCAAGACACCGGCAAGCGAACTGTTTTACAAAGCAGCAACCAAACAACTCGATACCCTCAACATCGAATTTTACGATCAGTATGCAGTAGGAGTTGTCATGGCGAGCCGCAACTATCCGTATGACAACAGCGAACCCGCAGAGATCATCGTCGATGACATTCATCATGATGAGATTGCGCAACATACCCATATCGCGTATGCAGGGGTAAGTGCAGAGGATGGTAAGCTTTACGCTGACGGAGGACGTGTTCTTGTGTGTGTCGGAGTAGGCGACAGTATCAAGAGCGCACGTGATCGCGCCTATATGCTCTGCGGTCAAGTCCATTTTGCCGGCAAAAAACTCCGCACCGATATCGCCTATCAAGCGCTTCGCTAATGAATGAACAGCTCGATGAGATGTTGGATCGTGAACATCTGCAAGTAGCATCACTCAAAGCACGATCAGCAGCTTTCGGAATTGATGAAGTGCTGATTTCTACTTTGCTTTTTATTGTACTCTGGGACAACATAGAGCAAGCGAAATCGCTTGAAGCGATCATCGGGCTGACAAACCATTTTTTACTCGAATTTATGGCGATTAAAATTGTGTATCAGACGTTTTTTACGATGCAATACGGAGCAACATTGGGAAAAATCGCGATGAAGATTCGTGTCATTGAAGTAAAAACCTTGTCAAATCCTAGTTTTTTTTCGGCTTTTAATCGATCTGTCTTTCGTGTGGTGAGTGAAGCACTTCTGTATTTTGGATTTTTATGGGCATTTTTAGACCCGTATCGACGCAGTTGGCATGATTTTACCGCCAAAACATTGGTCGTCAATGGGTAAGTGGATTTTCATAAGCTTAATCACTTGCAGTCTACTTCTAGGAGAAGATCGTGTTGAATTGTTTGGTCTGAATGCAGATACAAACGGATCCGTGGTTACGGCTTACGGAAATCCTGTGATGACGTACCAAGATAAAATTTTAACAGCCGAGCGCCTCTCGTATGATCGTAATAGCAGTATTGTAGAGGCTGAGGGTAATGTCAGTGTGTTTCAGAAGGCAACATACCATGTAATTAGTGATTACTCTAAAGTGAATATGGATACAGATGCCCGCCAATCTAAACCTTTTTACATGATTGATCATCAAACCGGTTTGTGGGTGAGTACCGCGCAATCGGATGCGTGTGAAAGTCAAATTGATCTTTCCAGCGGAATGGTATCGGGGTGTAATTCGACCGATCCTTTATGGAAAATTCGTTTCAGCAGTGCGGATTACAATACCGATAAAATGTGGATGAACCTCTACAATGCCCGTTTATACGTTGAAAACATTCCCCTCTTTTATCTCCCTTATTTTGGATATCCTACCGATAAAACTCGTCGTAGCGGTTTGCTAATTCCTACTTTCGGAGCCTCAAGTTCTGAGGGGTTTTATTATCAGCAGCCTATTTACATTGCACCTCAAAACTGGTGGGATGCAGAGCTACGTCCTCAAATTCGAACATCACGGGGTTCTGGTCTTTACGCAGATTTTCGTTTCGTAGATACGGCTTCCTCTTCCGGATCGATCAGGGCAGGTTATTTTAAAGAACAGGCAGCGTATGTATTTGAGCAAGATTTAGCGCATGTCAAACATTACGGGTACGATATTAATTACCGCCATACCGCCTTTTTGGAAGAGTGGTTTGGTTTAAATATAGAGGGAGAATCAGGTTTATACGTCAATGGAAGCTGGATGAATGATGTTGACTACCTTAATTTACAAGGAAGTGATGAAACGAAAAGTGTTACCACAAGTCAAATTTTATCACGTATTAATGCGTATTATAGCAATGAAGATGACTATCTAGGGATGTATCTCAAGCACTATCAATATCTTGACGTAGTCGATAATAGTAAGACTATTCAAATATTGCCTACGCTTAATTATCACCATTACTTGGAAAATTTTTTCGGGGACCATCTTCTTTTCAATGCGGATACTTCTGTCACCAATTTTTACAGACCTAATGGAAAGCGGGCTGTTGAAGGAAATGTGAATATTCCGCTAACACTTCAAACAGGATTATTTGATAATACCATTGATGCGAGCTATACGGCAAATGCCAGCGGCCGTTTGATCGGATTTTATGGAAATGTGCAGTCCGGTGAAAGTAATGATCCGTATGAATCGGGAGAATATGCTCAAGTAGACCATACCTTTAAGCTCGGTGCAAATCTTGTAAAGCCTTATGGTACAACGACGCACGTTATCGCACCTGAAATTGCCTATACGCTTGCAGGGAGCCGCTATTATAATGGGTATTATGATCGATACCATGACGAGTGCACTGTAGGGAATACTGATCCTCTATGTGAATTTTATACATTACAAGGTCCAAGCGATACCCTTTCGGTAGGAGTCAATAACTATCTTTTTGAAAAAGGGAAGCAGACATTGGTAGATCGCCTTTCTCAAAGTTTTCGTTATGGCGGTACGGAGAACTATTACAGTGAATTAATGAATGAACTTGAGTGGAAGATTACACAGGCCGTTAACTACTACAATGTAACTGCTTTCAATCATGATCGTTCACGTATCACGAAAGAGATCAATACAGTGCGCTATAATGATAACATTGTAATGGCAAGCGTTAGCCATTATTATACAGATGCATTGCGTATGAATAAAACGGGTGAGAGAGCTGCTTTTTATTCAAGCTATTGGTCAGCCGATGCATCGTATCAATACAATCGTCACTACCGTATTTTCGGTCTTTTAGCATATGACTACCGAGAGGATCTTATGAAACGAAGTGAAATTGGCTTTATGTATTCCCAGAGATGTTTAGACTTCGGTCTGCGTTTTGTCCAAAACAATCGTCCTGTCTTAACCAATGCCAATGCGAGCGATTCCGTCAATGATTCCTATGTTTTTATTACGCTTATTTTGAAACCGATTGGCGGTTCTGCATTTAATTACAAAATCACCAATCACCAATAGGGGTACATGATGAAACTGGAAGCGAAAATAGGTCTTTTTGTCGTAATGGCGCTAGGTGCATTACTGGTGTTATCAACCCAGGTGACATCGCTTGGGAAATGGGGGCAAAGCGGCTATCCGATTCAAGCCTATGTAGAGGATGCTTCAGGAATCGAAAAACAGACTCATGTTTTGATGAATGGTGTTACGGTTGGTGAAGTTCAAGAAATAACGATTGAGGGAAAGCGTGTTCGGCTGAGCCTGTTGATCAACGATGGGGTCAAAATACCTGACGATTCTTCAGTTATGGTTGTTCAAGAGTCGCTGTTGGGATCGAAAGTATTAAATATTGCAGTGGGAGATGCGCAGAGTACTCTCAAAAAAGACGGAGTACTGCTCCAATCGAAACGATACGCGTCATTCGATCAAACGAGTGATTCGGTCAATGAGGCTGCCAAAGAGATGGAACTTTTGTTGCATGATTTTAGAGAAACGTTGGACGGAGAACATCGTAAGGCGATTCAAGAGGCGATTATTGCGTTTCGGGATGTTGGGGTAAATCTGAATGGGGTGATTGGAGACAATCGTGAAAATCTCCACTCGGCGATTGCCAATTTCAAAGAGATGAGTTCCGGATTTAGCCAAACTGCCGATACGGTTAATAGAGATTTACCTGAAATTATGAGCCGTGTCAATTCGTTAACCACCCGGTTGGATAATCTCAGCGGCTCTTTGGAGCATAAACTCCCAGAAGCGGTTGATAAATTTACCACTATTGAAGACAATGTGAGCGCAATATTGGCGGAGAATCGTACAGGAATCAAAAAGACGGTCTCTTCAGCCGAAACCTTTTTCAAAAGCGGTGAAGAGGCATTTGGAAAAGTCGATGCGATGCTCTCAACTTTTACTACCAGCGAGCTGCAAGTAGCGATGCATTCGGATTATATGATGAGGGATCAATACGCAAAAATATACTTAGGAATCACCTATTTACCGAATCCTGAAACGTACTATATGTTTGATCTTGTCAGTACGGATGATTATTCCATACCGAATAAACTTCCCGGATTACATGAGAAAAGCTCTAGACTCTACTCAGCGCAGTATGGAAAACGCTTTGATGACTTTTTGCTTCGCTTCGGGGCGATTGAATCGACGGGCGGCGTCGGGGTCGATTACTTTATGAAGCATGATCGTTTGAAAATATCAGGAGAAGCATTTGACTTTAATGCGCAAAATGACCTTCGAAGTGATCGTGCCCACCTCAAAGCGCAATTGCGTTACCAAATGCTCAAGCATTTGGAAGTGTACGGGGGCTGGGATAACTTCCTCAATTCAAAATCACAAAATCTTTTCTTAGGATTGGGTCTACGGTTCATCGATAATGACATAAAATACACCTTTGGTGCAGCATCAATGGCGAAATAAATAGAATTAATAAAAATGGGGAAACAATGAAATACGATATCGAATTAGCATTAAACAACAAGCAAGAGTCCTATGCTCTGAATCAAGTAGCGGCGCAAGCCAACGGTGCCGTGTGGCTTAAATCAGGGAATACGGTTATTTTGGCGACAGTAGTCATGGATGAAACCCATTTCGTGGATGAAGACTTTTTACCTTTAACGGTGCAGTACATCGAAAAAAGCTACGCAGCAGGGAAGTTTCCAGGAGGTTTTATCAAGCGCGAAACAAAACCAAGTGATTTTGAAGCGCTCACCTCACGGATTATCGACCGCTCATTGCGCCCCTTATTTCCAAAAGGATTTGCGAATCCGATTCAAATCTCCGTATTGGTCCTCAGCGCCGATGTCGATGCCGATTTACAGGTATTAGGACTCAATGCCGCATCGGCTGCATTGTATATTTCGGACATTGATATTTTTAATTCCGTCACCGGTGTGCGCGTGGCAAAAATCGACGGAGAGATTGTTTTCAACCCAAAACACAGCGATCTTGAAAACAGTACGTTTGATCTCTATTTGGCAGGGAGCAAAGAGGACATGCTGATGATCGAGATGCAGGCACTCGGAAGCGATGAAGCGCAGATGCTCGATGTGGGCTTGGTCGATCCTTTTATTGATCCGATAATGGCATCTCAAGCCATTCTTATGCGTCAATCCAATGCGATGGGTGAAGACGAGCTGATCGATGTATTGGCGCAGGCTCAAGCCGTTCTTCGAGAAGCAAATACGATGTACGAGGAAGCCTTCCAGCCGTATGCTAAAGCGCCCTTTGAATTGCAGTGTGTTATCAAGGAAATTGATGCCCAAATGAGCGACTATGTTGTCGTCAATCATACGGATGATCTAAAGCGCGGCATCAGCCAAATGGCAAAAACGGAACGTTCAACAGCCCTTAGGACGATTCGCAAAGCCGTTTTGTGCGAAAAACCGCAGTGGGACGAGCATGAGCTTAAAAAAGCGATTGAACAGGTTAAGCGGTCCATGGTTCGTGCCCAAATTTTGGATGAAAACGTACGAGCCGATGGGCGTAGTTTACGAGAAGTACGTCCGATTAGTATTGAAACAAACGTATTGCCAAGCGCACATGCGTCGGCCCTCTTTACACGCGGCCAAACGCAGGCGCTGGTCGTGTTAACGCTAGGGGGTGCCAAAGATGCCCAAATGTATGAAGGGCTCACGGATCGCGGTACGCAAAACGAAGGGTTTATGGTTCATTACAACTTCCCTGGATTCAGCGTAGGAGAAGCGTCGCCGATCGGTGCGCCAAGACGTCGCGAGTTGGGACATGGAAATCTGGCTAAGCGAGCATTGGAGGGGGCATGTGTTCGTAACGGACAAACGATACGCCTTGTCTCTGAAATTCTAGAGTCAAACGGCTCATCGTCGATGGCCACGGTATGCGGCGGCTATATGGCACTACGCGCCGGAGATATTGAGGTGTGTGACCCGATCGCCGGCGTTGCCATGGGGATGGTTCAAGAGGGGAACCGTCATGCAATTTTGACCGATATCATGGGGCTAGAGGATCACGATGGAGATTTGGATTTTAAAGTAGCCGGTTCAAAAGCGGGGATTACGGCCATGCAGATGGATATCAAGCTCGGAGGGATCCATTTGGATGTCCTCAAAGAGGCGCTCTATCAAGCAAAAGAAGCACGTGCTCACATCATTGACATCATGATGGCATCGGAAGAAAATATCGAACTCAACGAGGGGACATTGCCGAGTACCGATTTGTTCCATGTTGATCCGAGCTTTATAGGGGATATTATCGGTCAAGCGGGTAAAACAATTCGAGAGATCATTGAGCGCTTTGACGTTGCAATTGATATTGATAAGAAAAAAGGTTCGGTTAAACTTACAGGCAAGAACAGAGAAGGGATTAAAGGGGCACGTGAGCATATTGAAGGGATCACAAGCGGCTTAACTCCGGTAGAAAAAGTGGAGTACAATGTCGGTGATGTAGTGCAGGGAAAAGTCAAAAAGATCGTTGACTTTGGAGCATTTATCGAACTTCCGGGAGGAATTGACGGTCTTATCCATATTTCAAAACTTTCCGATGGGCATGTGGGCCGTGTGAGCGATGTCCTCAAAGAGGGGGATGAGTTGATGGTTGAGATTGTTGAGTTTAAAGGAAATAAAATTGGATTGGGCAGAGCTAAGTAATTTTTTAGCTCCTCCCTATTATAATTCCGCATACGAAGTGATAAGTAGGGAAACTATCCGAACAGACTTTGATTTTAACAATGGAGATTAACATGAAAAAAATTCTTTTTCTTATGGCTGCATTCGCAGCTGCGGCATTCGGTGCTGAAGAAGTAGTAGCAGTTGTTGAAACTGCAGTTGCTGCTCCTGTTGTTGCTGATGTTGCAAATCAAACACTTAAGGCGTACTCAATGATCGCTGCGGGTGTTGGTCTTGGTTTGGCTGCACTTGGTGGTGCTATCGGTATGGGTAACACTGCTGCTGCAACTATCGCAGGTACTGCACGTAACCCAGGTCTTGGCGGAAAATTGATGACAACTATGTTCATCGCTTTAGCTATGATCGAAGCGCAAGTTATCTATACATTGGTAATCGCTCTTATCGCTCTTTACGCAAACCCATATTTGGTAGCGTAAGTTACAGAATAAACCTCATGGTCGGCTTCGGCTGATCACTTTCTTTTTTATATGCGGTCGTGGTGGAATGGTAGACACGCTACCTTGAGGTGGTAGTGCCTTACGGGTGTGGGGGTTCAAATCCCCCCGACCGCACCATCTTTTTTCTCCCTTTATTACAACTCAAAAATTTCTTTTTTATAACACCTGTTTCCTCCCTTTAGTCAAGAATGTTTTTTTAAGTCCACTTCCGTTACCATCTAGCAATATTACAGTATAGAGGTAAATTTATGAAGAAGATAATCGTATTGTGCGTGTTGGCAGCAGCAAATTTATTGGGGTGGAATGCACTTCAAAGCACGGCACAAGTTGCAAGTCAGCTGAATGATCCAAAAGTTATCATTGTTGATGTATCGGAGAGTGAGACCTATAAAAAAGAAGGGCACATTCACGGAGCACTTCATACCGACATCGGTGCGTGGAGATCAGCGCACGAAAAACACTTCTTACTCAAAACTCCTGATGAAATACAAAAACATATGCGCTCATTGGGGATAAATACCGATTCTAATGTCATTTTGTATGGCCATTTGGGCTCTGCCAAAGATCTTCTGCACAGTACCTACATTTATTGGGCTATGAAGCATTACGGTACACGCAATGTGGCCATTATGGATGGCGGATTAGAGCAATGGAAATCGGAGAAGCGTTTTGTCCTCAATGATGAAGTACGCGCTCCTGAGGGAAATTTTACGGTACAGGTTGCCCCTGAAATGGTTGTTGATTTGCCGTATGTAAAACAAAATATTGGAAAAATTCCGATGATTGATGCGCGTCCCGCAGAGATCTATTTCGGGGTAACTTCCTCCAACGGCGTTGAGAGGTTGGGTCATATTCCGGGGGCGATGAGCTATTTTTGGACCTACAGCATCACGCCGGAGTTGAAAGTTAAATCGAGAGAAACGCTTAAAAAGATTTTCAGTGAGGGATTTGGTTTGAAGCAAAACCAAGAGATTATTGTTTATTGCACCGGCGGGCTAGAAACATCCTTTAACTATTTTGTCCTTAGCGGTATTTTAGGATACACACATATGCGGTTGTACGACGGCTCGATGCGTGAATGGGGTAACCGCCAAGAGACCCCAATGGTTCAGTACCGATGGGAGGAGTTTCATCCTCTCGTTGAAGTGATTAAATAGGAAAAAAATTTGAGGAATTTTTAAAGGGTTTGGTATAATAAGATACTTAGAATACAAGGGGCAATTATGGCTTATATCGAACAACTAAAGCATTTAATACAAAATGAGCTTATTCCCGATGTTGAGGATCATGTCGACGAGCTTTTTGAGGGGATTGCGTCGGCAAAAGATGCGACGACAGAAGAACGAAATCAGCTCGAGGACATGCAAGCACTTCGTGACGAGTACAAAGAACTTCTCAAAGAGCTACAAAGCGGTGACATTGATGAAGAAGAGGCAGAGCAACTCTACACGGAGCTTACCGCAATGCGTACTGAGGGTGAAGAGGACGATGAACCGTACGATGACGAGGATGATGAAGAGGACGAAGACGATTACGACATCTTTGATCACGATAAAGAGGATGATCAGTATTAAGGATGGCAAAATACATAATTCTTGATACGGAAACAACAGGAACGGGTGAGTATGACCGTATTATACAACTCGGTTTTTTAGTCCTTAACGGCAAAGCCGTTGATGTGCACAATGATTTGTGCTCCACGGATATTCCTATCGCGTATCCGGCGATGGAAGTGCATGGAATTACCCCTGAAATGATTGAGGGGAAGCCGGTGTGTGTTGAGACGGTGGCTTTCAAAGCTCTTGATGAGCTCAATACACCGGATAATGTTCTTATTATCCATAACGCACCGTTTGATTTGGGGATGCTCTCCAAAGAAAATTTTACCTCCAAGATGCGTTTGATCGATACCCTTCGGTGTGCCAAACATCTTTTTGAAGAGGAAGAGGCGCATCGCCTCCAGTACTTCCGCTACCGCCTTGAACTGTACAAACAAGAAGAGGCTGAAGCATCCGCGTTGGGCATCGTCGTCAAGGCGCACGATGCGATCGGAGACGTTCTTGTCCTCAAATTGTTTTTGAGTGAACTGCGTAAAAAACTCTCAGAACGTTTCGGAAGTGTCAATCCGATTGATAAGATGGTTGAACTTACCCAAACTCCTGTTTTGTATACCCGTCCGTTGAAGTTTGGGAAATACAAGGGAAAAACGCTTGCGGAAATCGTTAATGCAGACAAAGGATACCTGACATGGATGTTGGGTAACATGGAGAGTCTGGATGAGGATATGCGCTACAGCATAGAAAAGGTACTGGCCTCTTAGCGGAGGATATAGCTTAAGGGGACGCTTAGGCTGATGCTTTTAGAGGGCTTTGGAAATTGCGGTGCGGTGTTTTTAATCAGCGCGCACGCATCCTCGTCGAGTATCTCGAATCCTGAACTTTGAACCACTTCAACATTTTCCACACTTCCATCACTTTTAAGGCGAAAGCTGACACGAACTTCCCCCTGCATCTTAAGACGCTGTGCATTTCTAGGATATTTGAGATTTTGTACTAACAAAGAGCGAATTTCTCCCAAATGGGCATCCAAAAATTCTTTTTGAACATTAACGGACGGTGTCGGCAATGGCGCAGCAGTGACGGAGGGAGCGGGTTTGTGAGTTTCAGTTGTTGTGCTTGGTGCCGAGGGTGCAACCGGAGAAGGGGTGCGCGGTACTGAGACAGACGGCTGGGCTCTGGCTGATATCAGGGGATTGGGTGCTGTTTGGACGTGGGGCACCGCTTTTAAAGGTTTTGATATCGTCTGTTGAAGCGGAACGGCTGTTTTGATGTGCGACGGTGCTATGGGTGTTGCCGGTGAGGAGAAAGTGTTAAGGGTGATCTTAATCGCCTTCTCAGGGAGTGGATCCGAATGTTTCGAAAGCCATACGTAGACACTGATGAGCACGAGGAAGTGGATGAGTAGTGAGTAAACAAGCGGGCGTATTAGCATGACGATATTATCTCGATTATTTATGGATGGGAGAATTATACTTGTTGGTTGTGTTGGATTACTTGAGAGTGTTCCAATATTATACTGTTCATATTATGCTTAACAGCATGGGTTAGGAGTTCAAATAAGTTTTGTGTCATATTTAGGGTGCTGTCATAGTTGCTAACGGTGACAATACTTGCGAAAAGTGGCATAGCATAAAAAGTACTGTGATAATGGGTTAATAGATTATTGGCAGCTTTGATGCCGGATTCATCGTTGGTACAGTCAAAAATGATAGCGCACGTATTGCGATCAAAAGTAATAAAACGGTCAGTGGCGCGTATATGATTGGAAAAAAGAGCTAGATCGATATTTTCGGGAGAATGCCAAATGGTAATGGAATAGCTAATTTTGTAACGTTTAAATCGATAGTCGAAATCTTTGAGAGATTGCATCAGTTTTTGCTGGATAATAAAGCGCCGTTCAGTGGGGATATTAGGCATTGCGTTAAACCTGCTTTTCAATTTTGTTGAACTCTAGCATAATGTGTGCCATTGTGATTAAAACGTTAAAATAACGCTTTAACCATTTTTGATGACTTGAGAACTT
>JAUXSZ010000117.1 GCA_030679635.1 Sulfuricurvum sp.
CCCACACCTATTCTGAACCGTCGTCCGAAGCGCAGGTACGCCATTATTTAGGCTATGTAGCCATCTTTATTCTGGTCATTATGGTGATGTCGCGATGGCTGTTCAAAAACTATATTGCTGCATTGGGGGCATTGAGTGTCACTGTGTTAACATTGATCTTAACCTTTGCAACGATTCAAATGATTACGGGCAATCGTCAGATTCATATCGCGATGACGCTGATGGTGGTTAGTATTTCGATTGGCCATTTTCTCTATTTTTATTACCGTTGGCACATTTCACAGTTCAAAAGTAACGCCATACGTGCTATGGAAAAAAGCATTGACCGTAATCTTCAGCCGGCATTATGGACACTTCCCGTTCTCGCGATAAGCTTAGGATCGTTGCTCTTTGCGGATTCATTAATTATCACGACTCTCAGTTTAAGCTTAATGATCTCATCGGCGTTTGCTTATATCATTAATGTGACATTTTTACCGGCCTTTTTAAGCTACTTTACCGTGAACCATCCTCGCGTCAGATTTGCTCGGATGTGTTATGGATTCGCGAATCGAGAAATTCACTACAATCACCGCTTGCTTCAGCTGTTTATCGCGATGACGGTTTTGGTTACGGTTGTGACAATCGTTCGTTTTACAACGGGGAAGATTGAGATCTTTGACACGCACGTAGAGCAGAAAACAATTACGCTAAAAGTTCCATTCGAAGATATTGATCTCACTATGTTGCAAAAGTTACAACAATTTGAAACCGATTTACAACGAGAGAATCAAGGTATTCAAAAAGTTGATTCGATTGAAAGTGTTTTACACCAGCTAGATATGGTAACTTTACCCAAGAGCCCTATCGATGAGCAGCGGGTCCTTCAGGCTCTTTTTTTCTTGGAACTCAACGATATGGAAAAAGCATACATAGATGAAAAGGCGCTGAACGTAACGATTTTCTTAGATAATGCCGATTACTCAAGCGTTATACGATGGATCAAAGAATATAAAAAAATACCGTTGTATTTTACCGATGTAGAAACACTTTCAGAAAGTGCCAAAATGGACAAACGCCTTCTCTTGGCCTCATCGCTGTTTTTGGCTTTAGGGATGATCGGTGTAGTAATGGGGATAGTATTCAGATCGGTTAAAATTGGAATGGTCGGATTTGCAGCCAATGCCATTCCCGTTATTTGGTTCGGCTTGCTAATGATTGTCTTTGATTTAGCGTTAAGCATTGAAGTGTTGATCGCTATGACCATATCCGTTGGATTGACATCGGATACCATTATCCATTTTGCCTATAAATACTTTCGAAGCCGATATTTCGGACGGACCAAAAAACATGCACTGGAGATTATGTTTTTTTACGCAGGTGTTCCCGCTATTATAGGGGCAGGTGCCCTCATGGGAGTTTTTGGATTGTTAACATTGACTCAGCTTGAGACCTTACAGCTGATTGGAGGGTATGGTGTCGTATTGATGTTGATATCATTGATTAGCGATTTATTTGTCCTTCCCATTTTACTTTTGGCAATCGATGAAGAAAAAGGGTACCATGTGACGGTACGCCACTATAAGATTGAAAAGGATAAAAGGTCAATGCGTACGTAAATCATGTACGAAATAGCAACCGAATTGTGAGGAAAGTACAATAAATACTGTCTTTCGCTAATTCCCTCGAAAAGCTATTGACATTAAAGATGTTTTTCCCTATAATTCTCCTCCACAAACGATGAGACGCCTTGAGTTAAGGCATTGAGTTTGAGTTTGCGATCATTGAAAACTAAGCAGGTTAAACGGTTTGAGACTTTCTCAAATACGTTGACCTCTAAAATATGTCAACACAATACAACAACCGTCTATTTACTTTGGTTAGTTTAACTAACCACCAAAAAGTAAAATAGATAACAATTTATGAAGCCAATGATTTTAAATCTTGGGTCATAGGATTGAACACCAATTATGGAGAGTTTGATCCTGGCTCAGAGTGAACGCTGGCGGCGTGCCTAACACATGCAAGTCGAACG